>JBAWYZ010000242.1:0-4126 GCA_037143255.1 Leptolinea sp.
AGTCTTAGAAAAGCATTGTAATCGGGAAACACTGTATTTGGGCATGTTTTTTGCATTCTGAAATAGCATCTCAAAAAGAACTTTTAGCAGAAGAGTCTCATGAATCACTGCGAAAAGGCGAAAGATTTTTATGACCGCGGTTTTGGGTGTTGTCAATCTGTTCTGTGTGCATTTAGCGAAGATTTTGGACTGGATACAACCACCGCCCTGAAACTTGCCACCGGGTTCGGCTCCGGCATGGGACGCATGGGGGATGTATGCGGAGCGCTCACCGGTGGTTTTATGGCGCTCGGGTTGAAATACGGCAAGGTCAACACTGATGAAAGCAAATACTGTCCGGCCACCGAAATAACCTATGCGAAAGTGGCTGAACTAGCCAGACGTTTTCGGGAACGCAATGAGACGATGCACTGTCGGGATTTGACCGGCCTGGATTTGAACAAACCGGAAGCCCGGGTTTATGCCAGAGAACATAATATCTTCTCCGGACGTTGCAGCCAGTACGTTCAAGATGTCGTCGAGATTCTGGAAGAACTTTTAGCTGATCCTGTTCCGACAGAATAAGTTTTCCAGTTACTGCTCAGGCACGAATTTAATAATCCATTTTAGACTATGCTAAACAGTACCATACCTTCCGACATTTTTGGTCCTGATCAATCTATCCGCCAGTAAGCGCCGCCGCCGCCTTCGCGAGCCATCATTCCGTAATCCACTAGATTTCGGCGCAGTAGGGCAGTATCTTCATTGAAACGCGAAAGTATTTCATTGACCTGTTTTTCCGGGTAACGGATACCGGTTTCAAACGATCCCAGCACATACCGCAGCAACGCCAGGTGTTTCTTTTCCTGCGCTGGGAAGGCGGTGATCCGACCCTCTTCATCGGTGAAGGTTGCCAGAACTTTGCGGTCATAAGCATTCTCGCTTGGCTCCCCGGTAAGACTTGGCAAGGTTTCATCTTGCAACAGATGTCGCGCCATTGTTTTCAACATCTCAGTTTGCAGCGAGTAGATGTAGTAATGCCCATCCGTCCGCGTACTGACCAGCCCGGCTTTCGACAACCGCGCCAGGTGATGTGAGGTTGTAGAGGCCCCCAATCGAAGCGCTTCTGCCAGCGCCTCTACTGTATACGGCCGCCCGGCCAGCAGTCCGATGATCTTCAGCCGGTTCTCGTCCGCCAGGGCTTTGAAAAAAGCCAACAGTTCATGAAACTGTTCTTGTTCTGACATATTTATCTCCTTGATTACATAACGATAAATTTAGTTACAATTCTATGTATATAGATATTTTTGTCAAGAGGGAAAATACCCGATTTGTCATATCTGGCCTTAACTGTTTTCGATCCATTTTAGAAAAGATATGCATGAAGTGCATCTCGGCTAATCATTTATTTTAAGCAGCGCGGGGTCTTTTTCCTTTCAGTTAATAATTGATAAGATCGAACGAGAGGAGTGGGGAATAGAGGAATTTATGCGCTCTCCAAATCTATAATTTCCCAAAAACACCTTTACCTGCTACAATTAATAAAAAGGGTTTTGATGATCACCGCGTGTTAACAATTGACCTCTTTACCAAAGGTGCATCGTGTTTTAGTGAATTTCGAGGATATTTACTTTTTGCTTGCGCAGTTGCAGGATGGATGGTTATATCCATGCTGTACATCCTTTCAGTCTAGTCCATTTTGAATATATTCAAGTTGCAAATAGGGTATTAAATGGCATTTCACGGAATGGGATTGGGACAAATGTCCCGAACCACAGACGAAAAACCGAAAGTCACCTGGCCGTTGCTTAAGCGCGTCTTTGGATATGCCCGGCCGTATAACTGGCACATCGCCGGAATGCTCGTTGTCATTCTGACCACAACCGGGCTGGCGATGCTTACCCCGCTCATCTTACGCGACCTTATTGACCGCACCATTCCCACCCGCGACTTGCCCCGGTTGGGATTGCTGGCACTGGCGCTGCTGATTATCCCGGCGCTGGATGGAGGATTAAGCGTACTACAACGCCGCTTGAACGCCAGAGTGGGTGAAGGAGTCATCTACGATTTACGCGTGGCGCTCTTTACCGGCTTACAGCGCATGTCTCTGCGGTTTTTCACCAACACCAAAGTCGGCGAGTTGATGAGTCGCCTGAACAGCGATGTAGTTGGTGCGCAGAACGCCATCAGCAATACCTTTGTTAGTATCATTACAAATTTCATTAAGACGGCAGCTGTTCTGGCTATTATGGTGACGCTTGAATGGCGTTTGACGATCATCAGTGTGATTGTGATGCCGTTGTTTATTTACGCTTCCAGTAAAATGACCGACCGACTGCGTGACATTGCCCGCCGCCAAATGGAAGCCAACGCGCAGATGAACGCAATGATGAACGAGACGCTCAACATCGGTGGGGCATTGCTGGTCAAATTGTTCGGGCGCAAGCGCTTGGAAATTTCCCGGCTGTCGGAGCGCGCCAGGCAGGTTCGCGACCTGGGCGTGAAACGCGCCTATACCGGCTCAATGTTCATCGCCATCATCGGACTGTTAAGCGCCGTTGGCACCGCTTTGGTCTACGGGCTGGGCGGGTTATTTGTCATTCAAGGCGCTTTCACCATTGGTACTATTGTGGCCTTCGGCTCATACCTGGGAATTTTGTACAACGCCTTGCAAAGCCTGGCCAGCGCGCCAGTTGAATTTGCCACATCCATCGTCAGTTTTGAGCGGGTGTTTGAAGTTATTGACCTGCCAGTGGATATCCCCGAGAAACCGGATGCTATTAAACTGGATAAAGTAAAAGGGGAAATCGTCTTTGTTGTTGTTACTTTCAAGTATGAAGCCGGGGATGAATACTTGCTCAGCGATGTGCACCGCTACGGCAGTATGGATTCGGTAACGGCTGTTTTTTCCGGGGCAGATACCAATGAAGAGGAAGATGCCATCCCCCATCATCAGGCACGCGGCAATGCCCTGGAAAACGTCACCTTCCGGGTAGGGCCGGGGCAATTGGTGGCGCTGGTGGGCCCCAGCGGGGCTGGTAAAACAACCCTCACCTATCTAATACCACGCTTGTATGACCCGAGCGAAGGCCGCATTCTGCTGGATGGCCACGACTTGCGGGATGTTTCGCTGGATTCGCTTTCCACCCAGATCGGTATGGTAACCCAGGAGACGTATCTATTCCACGATACCATCCGCACCAACCTGCAGTATGCAAAATTGAATGCATCTCAGGCTGAACTGGAAGCGGCCTGCCGCACCGCCAACATTCATGATTTCATCCACAACCTGCCGGATGGTTACGACACGATAGTGGGAGAGCGTGGTTACCGCTTGAGTGGCGGCGAAAAACAGCGGATTGCCCTGGCGCGCGTGCTGTTGAAAGACCCGCGCATCTTGGTGCTGGACGAAGCCACCAGCAGCCTGGACAGTGATTCCGAAGCGCTAATTCAGGAGGCCATGAAAGTGGTGATGGCCAAACGCACCAGCATTGTGATAGCCCACCGGCTAAGCACCATTCTAGCTGCCGATTTAATTTTGGTAATCGACCGCGGCCGGGTGGTGGAACGCGGCACGCACATCGAATTGCTGGCACAAGACGGGGCGTACAGGCATTTGTATGAGACGCAGTTTAAGAAGGGGGAGGTGTAGTTTACATCGATCTCACTATGAACGAACATCACAGATTGGCCATGGCCACGACTTGCCTCAATATTAAACTTACTTTAGAAAAAACGATGCCTCACTAAAAATGTTACCCTTAGCGGATAAAAGAACCGCGGAGGGAGCATATGATGTTTCGGAGCAGTAAACACGAGATGGCAGAAACCATCCGTCCACGCTATTTGAAAGCCAACAAAGTTGGCAAAAAACTAATCCTAGACGAATTTATCGCGACTACAGGATACCACCGCAAATACGCAATCCGTATTTTGAGACATGGTCCCAAACCCAAAGGATTGAAAAGGCCAGGTCGCCGAAAAGTTTATCAAGGTAAAGTGGTTCAAGCATTGGAACAAATATGGGAGGTTTATGGGCGAATTTGCTCCAAGCGCCTCCAACCATTTCTGCAGGAGGGATCTCAATTTTTAGAGTTCTGGCGTGAAATTACCCTAAGCCGAGAAACCAGAGTTCTCTTGTTGGGGA
>JBAWYZ010000243.1:0-4118 GCA_037143255.1 Leptolinea sp.
CACCGAATAATTGTTCCATTGCAACTGACTTTCCATCAACCTGCGCGCGCCAATCTTCATCCCAATTGTCAATAAATGAAAAATACCCAGATTGTGGCATGGTAACTTCCACCAGTAAACTATCGCCGGTATATTCATGCACCACCGGTTTGATTTCAAACTGATTAGCGTCCACTAGATACCCGGCAATTGTCTCGTACCGGATTGAGTCGCTGAAGTAAAACCGGCGGCCATCAGTTACACCCAAAAGGGCATCTCTGGCATCACTTTCACCGACAGCCCGAAAGTAAAATTCCTGGTAGCGGCCGTAATGCCATTTTGGCGGACTGCCAACTGAAAATGACGGGGATAGTGTGAGGGTGGAATTTTCGTTTTTACGAGGAGTGGTAAGGGCGGAAGAGAACATGCGCTGATAATTACCGGGTTTACGGTCCTCTTTCAATGAAAACCCATTATTCCACAGCCAAGCACCGCCAAACCACAGGTTAATTGCAGAGAAAAGGCCCAACCCGATAAACAGCAACCAGTGGGCAGACGATCCGAATCTTAACCTGACTTTACAGATCAGAAGGGCAACAATTACAGCAGCCATCAGCCCGAACACAATATAGGCCAGACTGAACCAGAGCGACAGAGTTGCCGGGTCGGGCTGAATATTGCGCCCCATAGTATTGGCAACAGTTTGAATCAGAAATGCTGTGCGGGGGATAAAAAAAGATTTCCAATATTCATCGGTAAAGCCACTTTTAAGGATGACCAACTGATAAGACAGGGCGCTAATAGTAACCGCGATCAATGGTATCCATACCATCAGTTGGGTCAATCTCCTGGTTTTGGTGGTGGCTGATGTCAACCTGCCTTCAAAATCTGCCATGGAATAGGCTAGCAACAAGGCCAGCCCGGGCAGCAATGCGATGCTCAACCGGCCCCAACCGCGCAGGGCAGAGAATTCGGGAAGAATTTTGTATAACAACAAGTAAAGATACGACCTGTCGCCATAAGATATATAACTTAGGAAGACCAACCACCCTAATAAAGCAACTTTGACCGGCCAGGTGCGGCGCTGCGCCAGAACTGGATTTTCATCCGTGGAGACATCCCTTTGGGGATGGGCAAAATACAGCGTCATCAGCACCACGCCCAAGGCGCCAAAATAAAACCAACCTTCGGGACGGGCTGCCGGCGGGTAGACCAGCGATTCGACTGTATCCTGAAAGTCAAACGGGTACATGGTTGCATGTTGAAAATCATCCCCAGCCCGGCCGGCGGTTTGATTGATAGTGCGTCCCATTTGATATAAGTAAGGGGCGCAAACCAGCAATGCCAGCAAAGAGGCTATGAAAGCGCCGGCGGTAAATCGACGCCAGTCCGGTTTCTCAATTCCAAACAGAATTGTGCGCAACCGCGGGATCAACATGAATATCAGATATGGGGCTGCCAGGAAAGGTAAATAGTAGATGTAATACGGGTAGCCGGCTGTAAACAGGCAGACCAGCGCGGCAAAAAGGACGGCTGCCCAGCGAACTGTGGTTTTTGTATTTGTTGCAGAAAAGAGTTTGGTCAACCCCAGCAGAATCCACGGGAACCAGGCGGCTTCATGCGCTGCATTAGTGAACCGTAGCAATTCTGTCATTTTATAACTCAATGCCATGGTCAGAGCAGCGAAAACAGCAAAACGGCTCTCGACTTTCAGGGAACGCAACCAGAGATACAACCCTATTGAAAACCAGCATATTGCCAGAACAGTATAGACCTGATGATCCAACTTGGTATATCCCTGGTTTAACCAATAGATTAAGGCCAGCAACAAGTTGGGCGGATATACCGTCTGGGCTAATGGATTGGAGAAGAAAGGATATCCGGCTGCTTCAGATGGAGACCACAGCGGGAAACGTCCGTTGGCCAAAAAATCAAGCAGGTAGGTTTTATATACATAATAAAAAGGACCAAAATCATTTCCCAGGGTAACGTTATGCCCGGCGATGGTGGTGACATACGGCAGGAGAAAAACAATGGGAAAGAAAAATGCCGTCGAACCGGCCGGCCAATGCATAAACAAGGCGAATAGGAGTAAGGCCAACAGCAACCATTCCGCCACCAGTAGTAAGCTGACCCAGAATTTCCAAATGGTTGTCGGAGACCCTGGCGATGCGAAAAAAGGTTGATAGATGGTGGCATCCGAAGACGGAGAGTAAAGATTGAGTATTGTTGAACTTCCTGCGATATCAATGACAACAATGCCTTCCAATGGACCCGTGGCAAAGACCAATTCAAGTGGGGCGTTGGCGACCCCATAAAATTGCAGCGCCGCATTAGGTTCACTAGTGTGCGCCCAACCGGTTTCCGTCAACTGCCACCCGGCGGCCGCGGTGAATTGGTCAAGCGGGAAAGCCCCCCCACCGGATTTGGCCTGAAATAGATGAACAATTCCTTGCGGGGTAATATTCATCTGGAAGGTGGATGGGAACGCAGGCGGTTGCCAGTGAAACACCCAGAGAACTAAAAATGAACCAACCATGGCTGCGATATAGCCAATCCGATGATTCTTGCCTGCCCTAAACGGCTTAATTTGGTATTCAACCTGCCGCATAATGATCCAGATTAAAGCGCTAAGCACAATCCATATAACAGCCAGCAGCATGATTTTGCCGGCAAGTGGTTTTTGAAAGAATCCAAACCATCGGCAGGCTGCCGGGTACCCGGCCAGAAACCCGATGGTTAGTGAAATCAAAATAGAGCTATACCTTTGAAACAAATTCTTCATCAGTTGTATTATAGTCGAGGTGAAAATATCACAAATAAGCGAGTGATATAATGCCAATATGCGAAAGAATCGACCGAATACCCAAACAATAATTCTCACCCTGGTTGTTATAGCTGTAGGTATGTATCTCGTACCACAAATACGTGAGCGGGTAAATTGGCGGGTTGAACAACTGCGCATGCAGCTTATGTCAATTATCCGACCACCGGAAAAAGTAGTATTTATTCCGCAGCAGGAAAAGACCCAATCCACTGCTCTGGTCATTCAAACCGCCACAACGCTTCCTACAATTATTCAAACTTCCGTTCCGGCTGCAAACTCAATCACTCCTACTGTTGATCCTGCCACCCTTCCTACAGCCTTACCGCCCTTTGTTGAGATTAAAGGCGTTCGGTACATCACTCAGCATGGCTACCCCAATTCATGCGCTCCATCCACCCTGGGAATGGCACTATCTTTTTGGGATTGGCGCGGTTCCAGGGAGGATATTGGCAAAGCAGTAAAACCATATCGAGATGATTACAACGTAATGCCATACGAAATGGAAAATTATACAAAAAATAACGCCGGACTTCAATCAATTATTCGGATGGGGGGAAATAGTGCGTTATTAAAAACTTTGATAGCTGGAGGATTTCCGGTTTTATTGGAAATGGGTGTCTATCAATTAGACCTGGCCAACAATGTAAGTTGGATGGGGCACTATATTCTAGTCACAGGTTATGATGAAGCCAAAGGTGAATTTATCGTCCAGGATGCCTATAAAGGCCCCAATCAACGATTCGCCTATCCAGCATTGGAAAATGAATGGCGTTCATTCAACTTCCTGTTTATGGTTGTATACACACCCGAAAAAGAACAACACCTGATGGATCTTCTGGGGTTGTATAAAGATGAAGAGGCCGCAAATCGGATTGCTTATGATAGGGCAACTGCCGAAATTTCAAAGTTTACGGATATAAATCAATATTTTGCCTGGTTCAACCGCGGGACGAGTATGGTGAAATTAAAAGATTTCACCGGCGCTGCCCAGGCCTATGACCAATCTTTTGCGATTTACCAGACTCTCCCAGAGGATACTCGTCCGTTTCGCATGGTGTGGTATCAAACCGGTCCATATTATGCCTATTACTACACATCTCGCTTTCAGGATTTAATTAATCTAGCAGATAAAACCCTTAGTATTGCCAATCACCTTGGCCTGGAAGAATCGAACTACTGGCGGGCTATGGGCTATGCTGCGACTGGAAAAAATGCTGAGGCCATTGCGGATCTAAACACAAGTCTGAAAATTCATCCCGGGTTTGAACCCAGTGTGCAATTACTGCAACAATTGGGAGACAAATAATAACTA
>JBAWYZ010000244.1:0-4101 GCA_037143255.1 Leptolinea sp.
AAAAGTGTTGATTACACGGACAGTCTGCCCGGACGGTTGAACCGCTTAAAAGTAACAGAAAGGATTATACCCATGAATCGAACTGGAAAACCGATGTTGGACAGATAATCGGATGGAATTGTATAAGAAATTTAAAAGAAAAATGATTTTGATTTGATTTTGCTGAATATCAAGTCAGGAGCGTCTTCCCCACCCCACTGGTTGTAGGATAGGTTGACATAATAAGCCATTCTGTGAATTACTGCGACACCGGATATCTTGTTTAATACTGGAATATATGAATATTACTTTTCAAGTACCAACTATTGATATTCGGGATCGGATTATGGCTGAGGTTATTGATGAAATTGCACAGCAAATTGCAGACCGGTTTAAACCCCAAAAAATCATCCTTTTTGGGTCTTATGCCAATGGGACTCCCAAGCCAGAAAGTGATCTTGATTTATTGGTGGTGATGGATACTCCTATAAAGGAGATTCAGCAAGCCCAATAAATTCGTCAATTTTTGAATCTTTTGTTTGGTATCGATCTGGTGGTTCACACTCCGGTAAATCTTGCCAAAAGACTGGAATTAGGGGATTTATTTTTACAGGAAGTGATCTATCAAGGTAAAGTCGTGTATGAAATCACTGACGCTTGAGTGGGTGATAATAGCCGATGGGGACGTTTCTGTTGGTACGGGTTTCTTGTGTTGCCATGTTGGAGCGCACTATGGCGTTTGAAAAACCCGGGGACCGTGAATATATCGAAAAAACCAATACTTACTTTCCCAGGATGCCAAAGAAGTAATTTATGGTACTTGTTCAAATATTTGAAATCTTGGTGAAAATGCGGTAAGATATAAGAAACAAGATGTACGGGGAGCCTGACCATCCCAGGCTGAGAGGAGGACGAGAAGTCTTCGACCCGCTGAACCTGATCCGGGTAATGCCGGCGTAGGGAGGAAAGCGCGAGCACAATCAGCACCCTCCCCCCGGCGGAGGGTGCTATATTTTGAGGTACGAACGTGCAGTCATATTTACCAATGGAGAAGCCGCTAATATCAAGCGGCTGGGTGCCATGCTGCAACCGAATGATTTGCTGATTGCCGCAGATGGGGGATTACATCACCTGATGCAGTTGGGGAAATGGCCGCAATTATTAATCGGCGATCTGGATTCTGTTCAATTGGAAGAAATTGAACAGGCCAGACAAAATGGAGTTTCAATTCTGCAATACCCTGTGCATAAGAATGAGACTGATTTGCAACTGGCAATCGATTACGCTGTGCAGGCCAGCTGCATATCCATTGTGATTGCCGCCGCTTTTGGAGGCCGTCTTGACCAGACCCTGGGGAATATCTTTCTCCTAACTCAACCAGCCCTTCAAAATCTAGATGTTCGGTTAGATGACGGCCATGATGAAGTGTTCTTAATCCGCACAACGGCAGAAATCACTGGCCAAACCGGTGATACGATTTCTCTTATACCTTATGGTGAGCCGGCAATGAATGTGAAAACTGACAACTTACGCTACCCGCTACATTTTGAGACGCTCTATTCTGACAAGACCCGCGGCATAAGTAATGTGATGGAAGCAAATCACGCCCAGGTTTCCCTATCTAAAGGTATCTTGATCTGTATTCATACCCGGCAAGAATTACCTGGAAATTATTAATGGAGTTCCCAATGAAAAGACAACTGTTTTATTTGTTATGCATCGGATTTCTTATCCTTTCAAGCTGCTCCCCGTTTTCTCCGACATTACCCACTTCGGTTCCCTCTGAAGCTGCTCAACCGGCATTAACCCCAATCCCCATAGCTCAAACAACAGCTACCCAACCAGTTGTTGCTCAGAAAAAGGACATCAAAATTGAATCTCTCACGGTCCTTACCCATGATTCCTTTTCAGCCAGCGAGGAAAGGATTGCCACTTTCGAAAAGCAAAACAACGTCAAAATAAGCTTCATTAAGGGTGGAGATGCGGGAGCTGCCTTGAATCGAGCTATCCTCTCAAAAAGATCTCCAATAGCTGATGTCATATATGGCGTGGACAATACATTCCTGTCACGCGCAGAAAGTAATGATGTGTTTGAAGCTTATGCTTCAACAAAACTGGCAGATATTTCTAATGAATTCAAACTTTCCAAAGATAATTTACTGTCGCCTGTCGATTACGGTGATGTGTGCATCAATTATGACAAAGCCTATTTCACTGAAAAAAAACTGGTAGTGCCGCAGTCGCTTGAGGCGCTCTCAAAACCAGAGTATAAAGGGCTCTTGATTGTTGAAAATCCAGCCACCAGTTCCCCCGGGCTGGCGTTTATGCTGGCAACCATCAAGGATTTCGGCATTGAGAATTTTCTGGATTACTGGAGATCTCTGCGCATGAATGATGTATTGGTTGTCAATGATTGGGAGACAGCCTACTATACCCAATTCAGCGGTTCCAGCGGACGAGGTCCCCGGCCGATGGTGGTGTCTTACGGAACCAGTCCGGCGGCTGAAGTGATTTTCGCTGATCCGAAACCAGAAGAAGCCCCGACTGCCTCACTGGTTGGAGATAATATGTGCTTCCGGCAAGTGGAATTTGCCGGGATTCTCAAAGGGACTACAAAACGTGATTTGGCTGAAAAGTTCATCGATTTTCTTCTGGATACTAAATTCCAGAACGATATCCCCATGCAAATGTTTGTTTATCCTGTAAATAAGAATGCTGTGGTTCCAGCAGAATTTAAGGCATTTGCACAAGTACCTGAAACTCCGGCACAGTTGGATCCTCTGGATATTGCCGCTAATCGGGAAATCTGGATAGATGCTTGGGAGGAGGCTGTTATCCAGTGAGAAACTCCCCTACCCCTCTTCACAAAGTGGGCGAACAATCGATGCACTCACAAAATAATTGGGATATAGGAATAACACTATTGCTTTGGGCAGCTCCGGCCGCTTTTTTCGGTTTGTTCTATTTTTATCCATTAGGTGCTATCTTTTTAGAATCATGGAAAGCAATTGGAGAGACAACTTTCAATTGGAGCAGGGTGCTGCAACCGCTGGGATTTACCATCTGGCAGGCAGTTTTATCCACTGTTTTGACCTTACTTGTCGGCCTACCAGCGGCCTATCTCTTTACTCATTTTCAATTTCCATTGAAATCCATTTTACGTGGATTAACTTCACTGCCGTTCATTCTACCGACAGTGGTTGCCGCGGCTGCCATTAATTCCCTTTATGGCCCGCGAGGTTGGTTCAACCTGGGGTGGATGACTATCACCGGTACGAATGTTCCTCCCATTATTATTGTAAATACACTGGGAGCCATTCTACTGGCGCATGTGTTTTACAATACGGCGGTTGTCATCCGCGTGACAGGAAGCGCATGGGAAAAACTGGATTCCCGCCTACCGGAAGCCGCTCGCATGTTGGGTGCGTCTTCATGGCAGTCCTTTAAAGAGGTGACATTCCCTCTGTTACTTCCCTCCATTCTGGCTTCCACTCTGCTGGTTTTTCTTTTTGATTTCACCAGTTTTGGCGTGATTCTGCTGCTTGGCGGCCCGAGTTTTTCGACATTAGAAACGGAAGTTTATTATCAGGCATTGCAGCGCTTGAATCTTCCAATGGCCAGTATGATTTCCTTACTTCAGCTTATCTCGACCATTATTATTGGGTTCGGATACACACGGTTAAATAAGAATATTCAGATACCACTTATGCCACGCATCCGGGCGGCCAGTAATAACCGGCCTACCAGTTTACGGCAGAAAGCTGGTATTGCATTGCTTGTCATAGGCCTTGTGATACTCTTTGTTCTGCCCATCTCCGCGCTTGCAGCCCGGTCGCTCATACGGCTGGAAGCGGATCGCGGTCAGCGAACGGCTGTTACTTCAGGCTTGACAATTGAGTATTACCGCGAGTTGTTCGTTAATCGGCGTCAATCTATATTTTATGTTCCGCCCTTTAAGGCGGGATTAAATTCGTTAATATATGCCGCTGAAACGGTGGTGATATCCGGGATTCTGGGTATGCTGGCGTCCCTTGCCTTGCAACACAAGAACCGCGTAAGCCGCACAATGGATGCATTATTAATGCTGCCTCTGGGTACTTCTGCGGTTACACTAGGATTGGG
>JBAWYZ010000245.1:0-4087 GCA_037143255.1 Leptolinea sp.
TTCTGGCTTGTGCAGCCATAACACTTGGCTTTATTGTTAACCTGGCTGTATTCGGACTTTATGCCTCTCCCGCAAATACACCTTTTGGCAACTTCAGCCATACAATTTATGGTCTGGCAAGAGGGGGACTTGGATGGACGCAAATCTACACCGAACATCCAGAAACCTGGGGGATGGCCGCAGACGAGCAGTCCAGTTATATCTATTCATTAGCTATGGACAGTATTCAGCGCAAACCTTGGAATCTTGTCACTGGGATTTCAAGTTCCTACGCTACTTTTTTCTCATTGGACGATTATTACGGGTCTATTGGCTGGTTTGGTGGCGAAGGAACAATCGGAATTCTAGCAAGGATATTCTGGTATGTCCTCTTTGGTTTGGGAATCTTTGAATGCATCCGAAATTTCAAGAAACCCACCCGGTCATTGATACTAGCTGCCCTACTTGGGATATTTCTTTCGATTCCCTTCGCCCCGCCTATTGATTCAAACCGCATGCGGGCATACGCTGCAACCATCCCCTTTTTTGTAATCATTCCATGCTTTGGTTTATCCTTCCTTACAAATCTTCTGCCTTGGAAATTTCTAAGGAATCAGGAATCGCAACCGCAAGCGCTGCTTCCAGTTTTCACACTTTCTGCGGTTTTGGTATTGTTAATGACTCTCGTTCCGCTGCTACCTTTCCGAATTGGCCAACAAGTCAAAGCGCCTTCTGCCGTTTGCCCCGCTGAATTAACATCGGTTTCATTCAGAATTCTCCCCGGCAATCATATCCGGATCGTGCAACAGGAATCGCTTTCTCAGGATTGGGTGCCAGAAATCAGGGAAAAGAATTTTGCCACGAGAGTTCATAATCTTCCCAATTGGGAAACTTATCCGCTCTTTACCGATGTTAAACCCGGACAGATTATATTGGCAGATCTTGATTTGCAGACCACCAAAGAGATGATTTTGATTGCAGAATGGCAGCCTGTCTCTGAAAAAACCGGCATTCAAACCGTGTGCGCTCGCCCATCGGATGACCGGATGTTGCGAGAATATAACGTCTATTTTGCTGAGGAGTATATGCCGGAGAAATAAAAGGCAAAGCCGGCAGCATATTATGACATCTATCGTTTCACTAGATATCGAGACAACCGGACTTGATCCGGCTAATGACGCCATCACCGAGATAGGGGCTGTCAAGTTTAATGGCAGCCGGGTGGAGGCTGAATACTCCCAATTAATCAATCCTGGGCGTCCTATTCCACCGATGATCTCTCAGCTAACCGGTATTACCGATAATATGGTTAGAAATGAGCCACCGATCAAGGCAGTCATTCAAGACTTAGAGAATTTCATTGGAGATTGTCCGGTTTTAGGCCATAATATTCGTTTTGATTTAAGTTTTCTGCGGAAGCACAAGATATTGAATTTCAATGATGTACTGGATACCTATGAATTGGCTGCGGTTTTGCTTCCAACTGCCAGCCGCTATAACCTGGGAGCGCTTGGTCAGTTGCTCGCCATTCCATTCCCGGCTACGCATCGAGCGCTGGATGATGCCCGCACAACTCGGGGTGTTTATGAAAAGTTGATGCGCATAGCTGCAGAACTTCCCATCGATTTGGTTGCTGAAATTGTCCGTGCCAGTGACCGTTTAGATTGGTCTGGCGCTTTAACTTTTCAGCAAGTCTTGCGAGCCAGAACGAAAGAACCGATACAGGCTCGTAAAGTATTCCATATTGCTTCCGGGCCGCTTTTTGACCGGCTTGCCGGAAAGATAGTCATCAATGCTGAACCCGATACGGCCACCGCCAAATTGGATGCGGATGAAATTGCTGCCATGCTGGAACACGGCGGGCCATTCGCCAAATTCTTTGACTCTTACGAATTTCGCCCGCAGCAGGTGGAGATGTTAAAAGCAGTGGCGAAGGCTTTCTCTGAAAGTCAGCATATGCTGGTTGAAGCTGGTACAGGCACAGGAAAATCCTTTGCCTACCTTGTTCCTGCCGCTATGTGGGCATTGCAAAATAATACACGGGTAGTCATCTCAACGAATACTATTAACTTACAGGATCAATTAATAAACAAAGATATTCCAGATCTGCGAGCTGCATTGGATGTCGATCTACGGGCTGTCGTACTAAAAGGTAGATCGAACTACCTATGTCCTCGCCGGCTAGAAATGCTGCGCCAGCGCGGGCCGGATACCGTGGAGGAGATGCGGGTGCTTGGCAAAGTGCTTGTATGGCTGCACGAAGGTGGAACCGGCGACCGCAATGAAATCAACCTGAACCAATCTCCCGAATGGGAAGTTTGGATGCGTATCTCCGCCGAAGATGAAGGCTGCAAAACAGAAACTTGTCTGGGCAGAATGGGCGGCGAATGTCCCTTTTACCGCTCCAGGCAGGCCGCTGTTACCTCCCATCTTATTGTGGTCAACCATGCACTGCTTTTATCGGATGTGGCGGCTGGAAGCCGTATTCTGCCTGAATACAACTATCTAATTATTGATGAAGGTCACCACATGGAAGAAGCTACCACCGGTGCGCTGGCCTTTAAAACGACACAATATGATTTTGACCGTTTAATACATGAATTAGGCGGACTCAACACCGGATTGTTGGGACGTTTCCTGACCCAGGCACAAAGTCTGCTGCAGCCTTCTGATCTGGCTGCTGTTCAAATGGCTGTCCGGCAAACCTCAGATCTAGCTTTTAAAATCACCAGTTTGAGCAACCAATTCTTTAGCGCAATCGATGACTTCCTGACAGAGAAACGGGATGGCCGCTCCATGGGAACCTATCCGCAACAGGAACGCATTCAAAATGCCACCCGCACAATGAACGTGTGGAACCTGGTGGAAGAGGTCTGGTTCGATGAGAGTGAACTTCTGAAGGAAATGCTCGGACTGATGGCTGGCATAATAAAAATTGGTGGTGGTGATAGTGATGACATCATCGAAGACCTGGAAGATGTTATCGGGAACCTGACAACATTGGCTGGCCGCTTTTCAGAAATTAGCGAGAACGTCACAAGCTTGATATCCAAACCGGACAATCTCCAAATCTACTGGGTTGAAAAACACCCTAATAATAATCGCATCACCCTCCAAATTGCTCCTTTGCATATTGGTTCTTTGATGGAAAATCATCTTTGGCATCAAAAAACCAGCGTGGTACTTACTTCCGCAACCCTGACCACACATGGCGAATTTGATTATCTACGTAATCGCTTAAGCGCAGATGAAGCTAACGAGCTGGCGCTGGGCTCTCCGTTTGATTTCGAAAATTCCGCCCTGCTGTATTTAATCAACGATATTCCAGAAATTTCGGATGCGCATGGATATCAGAAATCTTTGGAATTTGGTCTCATCCGGCTGGCAAAGGCAACTAACGGCCGCATGTTGGTACTTTTTACTTCCTACGCGCAGTTGAAGAAAACTTCCCAGGCAATTGCCTCGGGGATGGCGGAGGCCGGTATTCAGATTTATGAACAGGGTGTGGGAGCATCTGCCAACACTTTATTAGAGAACTTCAGGGGAGCGGAAAAAGCCGTATTGTTGGGAACCCGCGCATTCTGGGAAGGGGTGGATATTCCGGGCGCAGCCCTCTCCGTGCTGGCTATTGCCAAACTGCCTTTTGATGTTCCTTCTGATCCGATTGTTGCTGCGCGATCTGAGACTTTTGACGATCCGTTTAATGAGTATTCGCTTCCGGAAGCCATTCTACGTTTCCGTCAGGGGTTTGGCCGGCTGATTAGGACACAATCAGACCGCGGCGTGGTGGCAGTTTTCGACAAACGACTATTGACCAAAAAATATGGAAAATTGTTCCTTGAATCGATTCCGCATTGTCATGTTGTGAATGGAACATTGGCGGACTTGCCGAAAGAGGCAGTCAGGTGGCTGAATCTGTAGATTGGGTGGTTATTGATAAGTATTCATTTTTGTTTTTTTTGAAAATCGAAAAGAAAAGACAAATACTTGAATCAATAAATGGTCGAAATCATTTGACTTTCAATTATTCATTATCCGATAAAAAACACTTCTAAATCACCAGACTGGCCGGCTTCTCCAAATAAACCGCCAATTTCTGCATAAACTG
>JBAWYZ010000246.1:0-4082 GCA_037143255.1 Leptolinea sp.
CGACGAAGAAAAAGTTGTGCCAGGATTGCAGCATACTCGCCACCGCCGCGCTGTAGTAGTGGTTAGCATAGCCCAGGGCGGCAAGGTTAGCAAAACGTAACCCGGCCGCCAAAAGGACAATCGCAGCCAGAGCCACTTGCTCGATCGCCGCAGGTAGTTTCTTTTCCAGTTTTTGTGCTTCCATGATCTCAGTATAGTGTATGAATGTTTAGAAGTTGTGAAGATTTGGGGGAATTAATCACTATAAGCCAAACATCAAAGGTTGAAGAAAACCTTTGATGTTTTTTTCAAATTGGGTGGTTGATCTCTTTCAGGTACAAGTGAGGGAATCTGATATCCTCTTCATATAAGAGCGACTTTGAACGGGATGCCCAACGTTTAGCGCCGGGAAAATATTGATAGATATTCATCTTTATCAAATATATTGGCTAATCGTGGTATAATTTTTACGAAACAGGGGTAATTTATTATCGTTCTATTGATAATGAAATAAAGAACTGGGTGATGATACTCTTTATGAAGACGCCGGTTATGTAAAAAAGAAATAATATTTTTCAAAATCCTGGATTGATTAATACAATGCAAATCACGTGTTACCACGCCCGATATTTCGCACACGAACTGACTAAACGTTGCTCTTCGGATAGCGTTGAAAAACTTGCATCTGTGTTGGCAGATGCCCAGGTTGATTTAAATCCGCATCAGGTAGAAGCGGCTTTATTCGCTTTCCGAAACCCTTTTTCTCGGGGCGCAATTTTAGCAGATGAAGTAGGGTTGGGAAAAACGATTGAAGCTGGACTTTTACTTTCCCAGAAATGGGCGGAACGCAAACGGCGATTGTTGGTCATCCTGCCTGCTAACTTGCGTAAACAATGGAGTCAGGAACTGAGCGATAAGTTCTATCTGCCATCGGTCATTCTTGAAAACAGAAGTTTTAATGAAGCGATTCGCGTCGGAAATCTCAATCCCTTTCAACAAGATGCGATTGTATTATGTTCTTACCAGTTTGCTCGCACTAAAGAGCCATATATTCGTCAGATACCCTGGGCATTAGTCGTGATTGATGAGGCGCATCGTCTCCGGAACGTATATAAAACTTCCAGTAAGATTGCCAGCGCAATCAAGCAAGCAGTTGCTCCGTTTCCCAAGGTGCTTTTGACTGCCACCCCACTCCAAAATTCGCTTCTGGAATTGTACGGGCTAGTCAGCATTATTGATGACTATGCCTTTGGTGACTTAAAAAGTTATCGTGCTCGTTTTACCAGATTGAGCAACAATGATGATTTCACCGAACTTAAGGAGCGGCTTAAACCTTTATGTAAACGCACACTTCGGCGGCAGGTTCTCGAGTATGTTAAATATACCAATCGCCATGCCCTCGTGCAAGAATTTGTTCCTACTCCAGAAGAACAACAATTATATGACCTGGTTTCCAGTTATTTGCAACAACCGAAACTATTTGCGTTGCCCGCCAGTCAGCGCCAACTGATGACTCTCATCTTACGGAAACTACTGGCTTCATCGACCTATGCCATCTCCAGTACATTGGATGGTTTGGTAAAGAAGTTACAAGTAGCCGAAGTCTCTGCCGAAGCAGTAGATTCATCCCCTCCGGATTTACCGGATAATTGGGAGGAATTAGAAGAACTGGCGGATGAATGGGATGAAGATGAGGACGACAACGCCCCAATTGAAAAGGCACGTTTAACTCCTGAACAACTCACCGAACTACGCCAGGAAATGGCTCAATTAAGAGAATTTCATCTCTTGGCAAAATCCATTATCAAAAACTCAAAAGGTGAAGTACTGCTCACCGCTTTACGGCGTGGTTTTGCTGCTGCGGCTGAAGCACAGAAAAACCAGGGGGCGGCTGTCCTTCAGCACAAGGCAGTAATCTTTACCGAATCACGCCGTACGCAGGAGTATCTATTTCACATTCTTGAACAGACCGAGTTCTCCGGAAAAGTGATGGTGTTCAACGGAGCTAACAGTGACCCGAAATCCAAAGAAATCTACCACAATTGGTCGAAAAAACATGCCGGAACCGACCATATCAGTAGTTCACCCAGCGCCGATATGCGCGCGGCGTTGGTAGATTATTTCCGGGACGAAGCTGCGATCTTGATAGCGACTGAAGCTGCTGCCGAGGGTATCAATTTGCAGTTCTGTAATTTGGTAGTGAATTATGATTTACCCTGGAATCCTCAACGGATTGAGCAGCGTATTGGTCGCTGTCATCGCTATGGTCAAAAATTTGATGTGGTAGTGGTCAATTTCCTAAACAAGAATAACGCTGCCGATCTGCGAGTGTATGAACTGCTGGATGAAAAATTTCGCCTGTTTAGCGGTGTGTTTGGAGCCAGCGATGAAGTGTTGGGAGCTGTGGAGTCCGGCGTGGACTTTGAAAAACGGATTGCCTCTATCTACCAAAAGTGTCGCACACAAGAACAGATTCAATTTGAGTTCGACCAACTTCAGCACGAATTAGAGGCGGATATAGCCGGTGGACAGCAGGATGCACGCGAGAAGCTTCTGGATAATTTTGATCAAGAAGTTGTGGAAAAAGTCCGTATTCAGAGCTGTGATTACCTCGACCGGTTCAACCAGCAACTTTGGTTGATTACACGTTTTCTGCTGGCGGAAGATGCTATATTTGAAGAAAATGGCTATAGCTTTACCCTATACCGCAATCCATTCTCCGATGAGGATATTCATCCCGGACCATACCGTATGGGTCAGAACGGAGACAGCGCCAATACCTACCGGGTTGGCCATCCGCTTGCTCAGCACATTCTGGAAGATGCTAAAAACCTTCCTACGCCACCCACCGATGTGGTGTTTGACTATTCGAGCAGTGGCAAACACATTGCCGCGTTAGAGTGCCTGCTAGGACAAAACGGCTGGTTAAGTTGCACCCAGCTTTCGATTAGTGCGCTGGAAAGTGAAGATCATCTGGTGTTTGCGGGATTCACAGAGAAAGGTGAACTACTGGATGAAAACCAGTGCCGGCGGTTATTCGACCTACCCGCTAGGCAAGGAACGAATATTGATGTTCCTCCGGACAAATTGACGCAGTTGGATGAAATGCGGATACACAGGCAAAAAATGCTGTTAGAGGAGATGACCGCCCGTAACGGACGCTGGTTCGATACTGAGATGGATAAACTCGATTACTGGGCAGAAGACCGGCGTACATCACTGAAAGTGGAACTGGAAGAGTTGGATGAGTCCATCAAAGAAACTCGTAAATCTGCCCGCCTGGCTCCCAACCTGCCGGAAAAGTTGGAACGCCAGCGTGAATTGCGAAAAATGGAAACAAAACGTGATGAAGCCTGGCGCAATTATGACCAGTCCAGCCGCGAATTAGACCGCCAGAAAGATGCCTTGCTGGATGAGATCAGCCAGCAGTTGGAACAGCACATCGAACACGAAACACTTTTTACACTGCACTGGAACCTAAGATGAAGAAAAAGACAAGGGAAAATGTAACAAGTTTGTGGGACAAATTATCCCAAAAGCAAAAAGCTGTGATCATTATTTTCTTTCTCATTGTTCTTATTCCATTTTTTATTGTCAATGGTGGCTTAATATTTTGTAATTTTCTTTTTCATATTATTGGTTGGAATATTAATGCATCTGGTTTGGGAAATACCGAATGGCTTGCGTTTTGGGGAACTTATTTCGGTGGAATCGCAACGATGTTATCTATATGGTGGACTGTTTCGCAAACAGAACGACATTTTAAACAAACAAGCGATGAGCAAAAAAGGCAAAATAAGACCTTTGAAAACGAACAAGAAAGAAAACGCAAATTGGATGTATTGCCTTTGATTTTGCTTCAACCAAGGATCACTCTACAGACAAGCAATGCTGCTATTTTATTTCGAAAAACAGAAGATAGTAATAATAAGAAAAAGTTGATACCCCTTGATCAATTGAAACCCGTTTATGAAGAATTTGATATGTCCGAAATTACTGTTTTGTTGGCACCTGAACCGGAAATACGCATCGGCGGGTTAACGGAGGAAGAGATGTGTAGGGTGGAAAAAAATGGTTATGACAATATAGCTAGTGGGGAAAGA
>JBAWYZ010000247.1:0-4046 GCA_037143255.1 Leptolinea sp.
GGGCGCCGCCGTACTGTTCCGGAGGGGCATAACCGGGTGTATAGCCGGTCGCGCCTGTAGAAGTAACCTGCGCGGCGCTGGTGGCTTTGGCGATTCCGAAATCGACCAGAATCACCTGGTCGGCAGTCATCAGCTTGATGTTTGCTGGCTTGATATCGCGGTGAATTACCTGGGGGTCCTGGTTGTGGAGATAGGTGAGCGCATCACCCAACTGTCTGGCAAAATTGATCACCGTCTCTAGTGGTAGGCGGTTTTGTTTTTCAAGCAATTTACCCAGATCGTCACCGGGAATGTAATCCATCACCAGGAATTGCTGATCTTGTTCCACGAAGTGGTCATTAACGCGTGGAAGGTTCGGATGGCGCAGCTTAGCCAGCAGGCGGGCTTCGCGCAAAAATTGAGCTGTAGCCGATTCACTTGGGTTCAGGTTACTCTTGACAGCCACCTCGTGTTCGAGCGTGTTGTCAAAAGCCAGGTAAACTGCGCCCATACCACCCTTACCCAGCTGACGGATAATGCGGTAGCGATCGTGGAGGATAATGTCGGGTGATAATTCCATAATATTTATTTTAATCGGAAAGATTTAATATTTTAGCATAAAAATTTATTCAATGCATTAATTGAATAGATTTATTCCATGGTAATCAGGTTCGCTCTGACCACTGGAAAGAAAAAAGGCGCCCTGTGAAGGACGCCTTTCGGTTTTACTTTTTGTTTCTAGTATTCGGGCATGGGAGGAGGAGCAGGTCTGTCCTTCTCGGGAACGTCGGTGATCAGGGCTTCGGTGGTGAGGATCATGGCTGCGATGGAAGCAGCATTTTCCAGAGCGCCGCGGGTCACCTTGGCGGGATCGATTACACCATCCGCAACCATATCAACGTACTGGTCGGTAAGGACGTTATAACCAATGGTGTTCTTCTTGGCGCGTTTCTGGGCCTGACGAACATTCTCAATGATTACGGAACCGTCTTTACCAGCATTTTCAGCAATCTTGCGCATGGGAACTTCGAGTGATTTGCGGACGATGTTGACACCGATCTGCTCATCATCATTGTTCATTTTGATCTTGTCCAGGGAGGAGATTGAGTTAATCAACGCAACACCACCACCGGGCACGATCCCTTCTTCAACAGCAGCGCGGGTAGCTGAGAGAGCATCTTCCACGCGATGTTTTTTCTCTTTCAATTCTGTTTCAGTAGCGGCGCCAACACGGATGATGGCAACACCACCGGAAAGTTTGGCAAGGCGTTCCTGAAGTTTTTCGCGATCGTAATCACTTGTGGTTTTGTCGATCTCGACACGAATCTGCTCGACACGGCCTTTGATTTCTTTTTCGTCGCCTTTACCGCCAATAATGGTGGTGTTATCTTTATCGGCAACAACCTTCTCGGCATGTCCGAGGTCGGCAACCGTAGTTGTTTCAAGTTTACGACCGGTTTCTTCAGAGATGAAGCTGGCGCCTGTGAGGATGGAAATATCCTGCATCATGGCTTTACGTCGATCGCCAAATCCGGGGGCTTTTACAGCCAACACGTTTAGCATACCGCGTAACTTGTTGAGGACCATGGTCGCAAGTGCTTCGCCATCGATATCTTCAGCGATGATGACCAGTTCGCGTTTGCCAATCTGCACCAATTTTTCCAACAGGGGCAAGATATCAGCAGCGGCGGCAACTTTATTGTCGTAGATCAGGATATATGGGTCACTGATCGTGGCTTCCATGTGTTCAGTATCGGTAATGAAATAGGGAGAGATATAGCCTCGGTCAAACTGCATACCTTCGACATATTCTTTTTCGAATTCCAAACCTTTTGATTCTTCAACGGTAATGACTCCGTCTTTACCAACTTTATCCATTACTTCAGCAATCAAATCGCCAATAACGCGGTCCTGGGCTGAAATAGTTGCAACGTTGGCAATATCTTCTTTAGTAGTAATTTCGATTGCCTGTTTCTTAATGGCTTCGGCGACTGCCTTGGAGGCAACTTCGATACCGCGTTTAAGAAGCATGGGATTGGCACCAGCGGCAAGAGTCTTGAGGCCTTCGGTGACAATTGCGTGGGCTAAAACGGTGGAGGTAGTTGTACCATCACCGGCAATGTCATTGGTTTTGGTCGCGGCTTCTTTAAGAAGCTGGGCGCCCATGTTCTCGAAAGGATCCTGCAATTCAATTTCTTTAGCTACGGTTACACCGTCGTGAGTGATGGTGGGGGAACCGAACTTGCGATCAAGTGCAACATTTCTACCCTTGGGACCAAGGGTGGTTGCAACGGCCATCGCTACTACATCAATACCGCTCTTCAGCCGGCGGCGGGCATCTTCACCAAAAACCAGTTGTTTGGCTGCCATATTTAATTTCTCCTTTATCTAGTATTAAAAATTATTCTTCAACGATCGCGAGGAGATCGCTTTCGCGCATAATCAAAAGCTTCTTGGCCTCAATTTTAATTTCAGTACCGCCGTACTTCTGGAACAATACTGTCATACCGACGGTGACATCCATAGGGATGCGCTTTCCGTCATCATCACGATCACCAGAACCGACGGATAGGACTTTACCCTTCTGGGGTTTTTCCTTCGCGGTTTCGGGAAGGAAAATACCTACAGTTGTGACATCTTCCTGCTCGATTGGCTCAATAACTACACGACTTCCAAGGGGTTTCAATTTCATTGCCATACATTCCTCCTGTCTCAGGATAAAAAAATTTATTGCTTGGTTATTTTAGCACTCTATATACGAGAGTGCTAACTCAGGTTGAATAATACCTGTCTTTATGTTGAAAGTCAAGAGGAATAAATAATTTCTAATAAAACTCTGATATTTTTTTATTAACCGCCGTCTGCACAGATCTCTTCACTCGGTTTAATGATCGAAAGGATGACCGAATCACTCGCGAAACCCGTATGTACCTGCTGTAAGACTTTATTGGCGTCCTGGCAGAGTGTGTCTTTAGGTCTGTGCATCCCTGCCAGTACCGAGCCGTAGGTGTAATAATAAACGACTGTGTTACTGCTCAGGGGCATCCCTGAAATGATGATCCCCGGGTCAGTTGTGGTGTCACAGCGGCGTACCTCACAGCTTTCTGCAGCGGTGCAGCCATAGACCGCACATTTTAGCGCCGGGATCGCGCTCTCGTAATTCCGAGCTTTAAAAAATATTACCCCGACCTGCCCGTAAACATCCGGACTATTTGGAGAAAAAATGAGGGCTTTTTGCAAATTGCGAGAGGCAATAAAAAATTCTCCCATCTGGGAATATGTTTTACCAATTGCGATGTATGGAATTGGGTCTTTGATGCCTAGCTGTTCATTAATCGTGGCAGCTTTTGCGTAATACTCCAGGGCGAGGTCATATTGTTTGAGTGTACGATAGTTTGTTCCGATGGAGATATATAAAAAGGTAAGGTTTGGGGTGATCTCAACAGCTTTCTTGTATTCCCGTATCGCTTCACCGTAATTTCCAAGGGATTCCTGAACATAGGCCATAATACGGTGGACATCCATCAAAGTTGGGTCAGTTTGTAATGCCTGCCGGGCATATTGCTCAGCCTGAAGCCATTTTTGCTGGTCAGTAAGAATTTCGGCATAATATGCTAACGCCAGGGTGTTCTGGTTATCCAGCTGCAGTGCACGTACGGCTGCCTGCTCCGCCTGGGTAATAAATGCAGCTGCCTGGTCCGGCAGCACGCTGGAACTGGCGTTCCAATCCAACACAAACGCCTGGACGGCGAAAACTGTGCTGTTGTCCGGCGCCTGATTGACAGCCAAATTGATTGTATCGAGAGCTTCTTGAAGGCGCTTCCGCCTTTCTTCATCGGTTGTAAGAAGAGTTGACGAATACGCTTGGATTCGGGCCAGCTCGGATATTAATTGAATATCGGATGGCGCCAGATTTAAGCCCCCCTGGTATGCCCGGATAGCTTCGCTCAGGTTGCCGGCCTGAAAATGGGTTTCGCCCTCCAACGCGTAAGATTGGGCGGTTCGCGTAGGGATTGGGGTGGGCAGGAACGGAGATTGAACCTGGCCCTTTTCAATCTCGCGTAAAA
>JBAWYZ010000248.1:0-4038 GCA_037143255.1 Leptolinea sp.
GCCCGACCAGTGCGCCCGGCACGGTGGATATATGCTTCGGGATCTTCCGGCGGCTCGTACTGAATAACGTGCGAAAGGTCCGGCAGGTCGATGCCACGCGCGGCTACGTCGGTGGCAACCAGAAAGCGCAACGTTCCCCGCCTAACGCGGATAAGCACCTTCTCTCGAGCTGCCTGTGACAGATCGGATGTCAAAATATCTGCGTCATAGCCGAAACGCTGCAGCACGGTGGCTACATATTCGACGCGCACCTTGGTATTACAGAAGATGATGGCAGAAAGCGGATTCTCGACTTCAATAATGCGTACCAGGCTGCGATCTTTATCCATTCCAGGGACTTTGTAATAAACGTGCTCGGTCTCTGTAACCTGGATGTGGTCACTGCTGAGATTGATAAAACCGGGCAGGTGTAGAAACTGGCTTGTGAGGCGCATCACCTGGGGAGGAAATGTAGCTGAGAACATGTACGTGCTGATGGTATGGTCGGGTAAATACGTTTTTACGCGGCGCATATCGGGGTAAAAACCCATCGAGAGCATATGATCGGCCTCATCAAATATGAGGAACCTCAGGTCGTTAAGCGCCAGCGAGCGGCGCATTAAGTGATCGAGAATGCGCCCGGGTGTTCCTATCACGATGTGGGCGCCTGACTTGAATGCATCCAATTGGGCACGATATCCAACACCCCCATAGACGGCGATGGACCGTACGCCGGTTGTTCGACCAAGCAGTTCGGCTTCGGTGGCGACCTGCAAGGCCAGCTCACGGGTTGGAACCAGGATCAATACCTGGGTTTTATTCTGGAGCGGATTGACCATATCGAGCATGGGGAGCAAATAGGCGCCGGTTTTACCGCTACCGGTCCGCGATTGAATCATCATATCGCGCTGTGAGTAAAGGTAGGGAATGGCCTTGGCCTGGACGGGCAGCAGCTCGGTCCAGCCAGCCAGAGCAGCTCCCTGGCGCAGCTTTTCGGGTAAATCAGCAAGACTGGCAACGGGCAGTACTTCTAGCGGGTTTTGATTGCCAGGTTGTTGCGGATTATTGTCATTGGTTATCTGGTTGGGTTCTTCCATTTGTAAATTAATTCCTAAAATTCCGGGGTTTTGAAAAAGGGTTTCGAATATTATTTATAATTGTAACTTGTAAGCCCCCATACAGAAAGGTGCCGATCGGAATCAGGCAGCATGCAATTCATATTCTAAAGACAACTCATCATAGAATTTATTCGCCAGTTTGTTGCCAAACAGTCGATCTGCCAACCGCTGTGGCAGCCGTACTGGGCTTTTAAAAGGATACTGCCCACGCAGTCTACCTTAAGCCAGCTCAATCGCAGTTTCGTTTAGACTTGCAACCATCATCACATTTTGACAATCGAACCTTGCCTGAGATGATCAAACTGAATTATTTCAATCTCTGGGTGGGCATCAAAATAGTAGGGCATAGTGGTTATTCAAAACTTCCTCTAATTGAATTATTCAAGAATATTCCCCGTGGGTACTGATCTGCAAGCAGATTTGTGAATTGCTTTGTTCAAAAAGCAAAAAAAATAGCCCCACACAGCCCAAATTGGTTGGGCGGGTATACGTTTCAACACTTTCTGAAATGCAAATCAATGCAATATTAAAGTAACTCCCAGCAAAACAAAATCGGATTATAATGAAACACACATCGAATTGAAGAACGCATTTTTGATTTTTTGATTGTGCGACCATTAGGAAAATATTGGAATTTGATAGGGGTTTTTAGGACATAGATAGCTCTTCTTAAATAGGATAAATATAACGTTTCTTTCGTTGGCGTAAAGGAAATATCCATATGCATCATAGATCATGCAATATGGTATATGAGCACATAGGTCGCCAGATGGACCTTTGACACCGACGACGGAAATTTGACATCGTATCTACCAACAGATACCAGCTTCGCATTGAAGCCAGTTGATCATCATAAAAAAATGAGGTGGGTGTTGTGCGACTTGAACCTTCGGTCGTGTGAGCACTCAGACCAATTCACGTAAAAAGAGAGGCTGACAATACCAAAAGAAATCAGCAACTTCCCCATTTCTAACCCATCCGCTATCACAGCTTCGGGAAGCGCCGATGGTCAACCGCAGACCCCTTTGTTAAAAAGCGGGGAATTGCAATACGCGGTTTTTAACAACGCTAACTTGTTGAGTATTGCTACCGACAAGGTAGGCATCATTAAAATCTTTAATTTCGGCGCTGAGCGCATGCTGGGCTACATGGCTGCTGAGGTGATAAACATAAAGACCCCAGTCGACATTTCAGATTCGCGGGAAGTAATCGCCCGCGCTAATGCGTTAAGTCTTGAGTTTTCTACACAAATTGTTCCGGGTTTCGAGGCATTGGTTTTCAAGACATCTCCCGGTATCGATGATATTTACGAAACAACTTACATCCGCAAGGACGGCAGCCGTTTCCCGGTGGTTGTAATGGTCTCTGCGCTGAGCGATGATCATGACAATATCATTGGTTACCTGCTAATCGGCTCCGACAACACCGCGCGCAAGCAGACCAACAAAGTGATTCTCAAAGCAGTCGCTTTGCAAAAGGCAATTATCAACAGCGTTAATTTCTCGAGTATCGCAACTGATGAGAAGGGCGTCATTCAAATCTTCAATGTCGGCGCTGAGCGCATGCTTGGCTACACGGCTGCCGAAGTAATTAACAATATCACCCCAGCCGACTTTTCAGATCCAAAGGAAGTGATCGCCCGTGCCAGGGATTTGAGTATCGAGCTATCCATGCCGATTTCACCGGGTTTCGAGGCGTTGGTTTGCAAAGCCTCTCGCGGCATCGAAGATATTTACGATTTAACCTACATCCGTAAGGACGGTAGCAGCTTCCCGGCAATCGTTTCGGTCACGGCGCTGCGTGATGATCAAGACACCATCATCGGTTACCTGTTGATTGGTACCGACAATACTGCGCGCAAGAAGATCGAGGCAGAGCAGAAGCTGCTAGACCAGCAACTACGCGACCTGCAGTTCTATACTCGTTCGCTCTTCGAATCCAACCTTGACGCGTTAATGACCACCAATCCGTCCGGTATTATCACGGATGTCAATAAAGAGATGGAGACGCTCACCGGTTGCACAAGCGATGTATTGATTGGGACCCCGTTCAAGAACTACTTCACCGATCCTGAGCGGGCAGGGGAAACCATCAGACTGGTATTAAGTGAAAAAAAGATCACCAATTATGAGCTTACTGTGCGTGCCAGGGATGGTAGAGAAATTGAGGTGTCTTTCAACGCGACCACTTTCTACGATCGGGATCAAAGACTGCAAGGCATGTTTGCTGCCGCTCGCGACATCACCGAGCGCAATCACCTTTATCAGACGCTCCAGGAAAAGAACGTCGAGCTGGAAATCGCCACAGCCATCGCAGAAAAAGCCAACCTTGCTAAATCCGAATTTCTTTCGAGCATGAGCCATGAGCTTCGCAGTCCGCTCAATGCCATCCTTGGGTTTGCTCAGTTGATAGAGTCAGATTCCCCACCGCCAACGCCTGACCAATTGCTTAGTGTCACCCAGATTCTTCAGGCTGGATGGCATCTTCTAAAGTTGATCGACGAAATCCTTGACCTGGCAAAAATTGAGTCCGGGCAGGTGCCAATTTCGCCGGAACCAGTGTCACTTAACGAAGTAATCCTCGAATGCCAGAACATGTTTGAAACGCAGGCTCAACAGCGTGGTATTAAATTGATCTTTCACAAGCCCGACATTTTTTACTTTGTTCAGGCTGATCGGACTCGGGTAATCCAAATTATTATCAACCTGCTTTCCAATGCCATCAAATACAACTCCGTGCAGGGAACGGTCGAAATTGAATGTACCAAGAGTTCACCCGAGCGTATTCGTGTGAGCTTCAAGGACACCGGCAAGGGACTTTCTCAGGGACAGATTGAACAGCTCTTCCAGACGTTTAATCGCCTTGGGCAAGAAACTGGCAGTATAGAAGGTACAGGTATCGGCCTTGTTGTTGCCAAACAACTTACTGAACTGATGGGGGG
>JBAWYZ010000249.1:0-4014 GCA_037143255.1 Leptolinea sp.
GTTTAACATAGCCGCCGCAGAAATCAGTCTGCAAGACCATCATCATGAAGCCGGCTTGCAATGCACAGCACTGAGCACAAGTGGCAAGGAAGTGCAGGCATTTCTCCAGCGCGTGGTTGACTATACTAACGAAACCTGGCCGGATGTGGAAATTCTGGAGTACCGCATCGAGTGCATATAAGGAGAAAACCATGGATCTTGGATTAAAGGGAAAAATCGCACTCGTTACCGGAGCCAGCCGTGGCCTTGGTTATGCCATTGCAAAACAACTTCTGCTGGAAGGTGCAAAAGTTGTTATTAACAGCCGCAGCCCTGAAAAATTGGACCATGCCGCCGCAACTTTGATAGCCGAAACTGGCGGCGATATCATCACCCTGGCCGGGGATATGGCTGACCCCGGGGTACCGGATTTTCTGATCGAACAAACCATCCAACATTTTAGCGGCTTGGATTTACTGGTGACCAATGCCGGCGGACCACCGGCTGGTTCTTTTGAAAGTTTTGATGATGCTGCCTGGGAAAAAGCCTTTGACCTGGTATTTCTCTGTCATGTCCGTCTCATCCGTGCAGCCCTCCCCTCCCTACGCAAATCTGATGCAGCCAGCGTTTTGACCATCACAACCCTGGCAGCCAAACAACCTATTTCAAATTTAGTGTTATCCAATTCATTGCGCCTGGGAACAGTTGGCCTAACCAAGAGTCTGGCATTGGAGTATGGCGGGGAGGGCATTCGTTTCAACTCCATCCTGCCTGGTTGGATTGCCACCGAACGCGTGACGGATTTGTTGCGTATTCGTGCCCACAACAACAATTCGACTGTAGAAGAAGAATATCGAAAGCAGGCAGCTGAATCTCCTCTCGGCCGCCTTGGGAAGCCGGAAGAATTTGCCCGCGCTGCTGTCTTTCTGCTGTCCCCGGCAGCTTCCTACCTGACTGGTGTCATGCTGCCGGTTGAAGGCGGGATGTACAAAGCAACTATCTAAAATCGGGTAAAATCCATCCAGTTTAATTTTATAGTCAGGAGATTACTGGTGGTTTCTTCTTCCGAAATCGAAATCCGTTTGCAGCGGGTTTTACTAAAAGTCCAAAAACCTGGCCGATATGTTGGCGGCGAATTCAATCAAATTCAAAAAGATTGGTCAACCGTAAAAATCCGCATGGCGCTGGTTTTTCCGGAAATTTACGATATCGGTCTTCCTAATCTGGGGATGTCGATTCTGTATGATTGGATCAATCGCAGGGAAGATTCCCTGGCAGAACGAGTGTACCTTCCCTGGCAGGATATGGAAGCTGAAATGCGGGCGGCAGAGATACCACTTTATGCATTAGAGAGCAAAAACCCCCTGTCTGCTTTCGATGTCATCGGGTTTTCCATTCCTTACGAAACACTGTACACCAATGTATTGAATGCGCTTGATCTGGCCGGTATCCCCTTTCTGGCAGCCGAACGCGATGAAACCTATCCATTGATAATTGCTGGCGGCCATTCCACCTATAACCCTGAACCTATGGCTCCTTTTATAGATGCTTTCGTTCTGGGCGACGGTGAAGCCGTGATGAACGATATTCTTGCTGTGTGGCTGACCTGGAAAGCTTCAGGATCATCCAAAATGGATTTGTTGACCAGGCTATCTGTTATTGAAGGAATCTACATTCCCTCGTTCTACGATGTTGAATATGCAGCCACTGGTCAGGTGATCCGCTTCCAGCCGACCCAGCCAACTGCCCAAGCCCACATTCTCAAACGCTTTACCGTGCCGCTGCCCCCACCGGTCACCAACTTTTTGGTACCCAATATTGACACCGTCCACAATCGTGTTGCAGTCGAGATCATGCGTGGGTGCAGCCGCGGCTGCCGCTTCTGTCAGGCCGGTCATATTCTGCGCCCGGTGCGTGAACGACCTGTGGCGGAAGTGGTCAACGCCATCGAAACCGCCCTTAACCAGACTGGCTACGAAGAAGTCGCCCTTCTCTCACTCTCCTCCTCCGACTATACGAATATTGTGGAATTGACCCACGCCCTGACTGAACGGTTTGCCGGTCGTCAGGTTACTGTTTCCCTTCCCTCCTTACGGATTGAATCGTTCTCCGTCGATTTGATGGAAGAAATCCGCGACCTGCGTCCATCGGGCGGATTTACACTCGCCCCCGAAGCAGCCACCGAAAGGATGCGAAGCATCATCAACAAACCGGTATCAACAGAACAACTGCTGCAAACTGCCGGAGATATTTTTGACCATGGTTGGACATCTATTAAACTCTATTTCATGATCGGGCACCCCTCCGAAACAATGGAGGATGTTGCCGCAATCGCTGATCTGTGCAAACAAGTTTATGCCATGGGACGCAAGAAAGTCGGCGGTCGGGTGAAAGTGAATGCCGGAGTGAGCACCTTTATTCCCAAACCGCATACACCCTTCCAATGGGCAGCCTGTGATGATACAGATGCCATCCGCGAGAAACTGGCCTTTCTGCGCAAAGAACTGCGCCAACCCGGTCTAAAAATGACCTGGGCTGATCCGGAAACCAGCCTTGTGGAAGCCTGGCTCTCTCGTGGAGACCGTCGCACCGCGCAAGTGATTCTGCGTGCCTGGCAATTGGGCTGTCGTTTTGATGCGTGGCAGGAGTGTTTCCGTTTTGACCTGTGGCAGCAAGCCTTCGCTGACTGCGGCATTGATCCGCTCACATATAGTCACCGTGTACGCGAGGTGGATGAAATTCTTCCCTGGCAACATCTAGGCACGGGAATGGAATTGGATTATCTCAAAGAGGATTATCAAATGAGTTTATCCGGCGAAACTCGTGAAGACTGCCGGGAAGGCTGCCATGCCTGCGGTATTATCACTTCCTATGCCAGCCTGCATAACAGTGTTAGGCCGGAAGAATGGAACTGCCCTCCTACTAAGCCTAAAAAAGTGACCCGGCCGGTGATTGTATAACATGGAAAATACCAGCACACCTTCTCTCGCTCCAGCCGCCCAGCCATCCGTTTTGACGCGTGTTCGTGTCACCTTTTCGAAATCCGGTTCATTAATCTATACCGGAGCGCTTGACCTGCAAAAGATCTGGGAACGGGTTTTGCGCCGGGCTAGTCTGAAAGTCGCTTATACCCAGGGGTTTAACCCCGGGCCACGCATCAACCTGGCAAGCGCCCTGCCTTTAGGTGTAACTGGCGAACAAGAACTGGCTGATTTCTGGTTTTCAGAAGAACCTGATCTGAATACATTTTGCGAACAGGTGATCCGCTCCTCCCCGCCAGGGCTGCGAGCGATCCTTGCCGAAATTGTTCCACTTTCAGTGCCCGCCCTGCAAACCCGAGTTGATTCGGCGGTTTATCGAACCGGACTTTTCCTGATAGAAGAAATGCCGCCAATAAATGATTCTGTCAAAGAAATACTTCTATCCGAAACCCTGCCCCGTGAACGGCGTGGAAAACCATACGACCTTCGACCGCTAATCCTCGATCTGAAACTTCTTTCAGGGGAAAACGCAAGCGAAGCATATCTGGAAATGCACCTGAAAGCCCGGGAAGGCGCCACTGGGCGTGCAGATGAAGTTCTGGCGGAGCTGGGGCTTGAACCGGCATCAGTATCCCTCTCACGGGTACTCATCCACCTTCTACCCTGATTCCTCATGGTAAAATTAGCGCATCCGTCCCCGTAGCTCAGTGGATAGGGCGCTAGCCTCCGAAGCTAGAAGCGGGAGTTCGACCCTCCCCGGGGACGCCTTACAAAATGTAAATTCTCCTCAATTTAGAGCAGGCTGGTTTTTCAACCTGTCCAAAAAATTGATTGATTGTATTTGGACTGTGTCACTGCCGGTTACAAATAATATTTTTTTTACCAATGGTTTTTCTGCTTACTACTTTTTCCCGTGTATATTGTTATTTAGTGGTTTATTACTTTATGCATGAGCAATTTCTGGACTTTTTAATACAACAACCCAATCAATGAACAGCAATTAATCCCTCGCCAAATAATAATAAGATCAGCCACAACAGACTAAACCTTAAAG
>JBAWYZ010000250.1:0-3984 GCA_037143255.1 Leptolinea sp.
AAACACTCTGACTATATTATACAGAATAGGCTGAAAGGTATAATAACCCCATCCTAGAATACAGGAAGAAAACCGGTGGTTTGGTTAAAAGATACCCTGGCATTTGAAACGCGAGGCAAAGGCAGTACCTGGTAACGAAAGAGGTGCAGGGTTTGCTAAGGGTATTGTTAAGGATGTTTTCTTCAAAAACTGATATGAGCCTTAGTTCGTAACGGCCTTTTTAATTTACCCTATTTTTGGCATTTTTTTACAGACTACTGAACAAAAAAGTACCGTCCAAACCTGGTGAAAAGCAACCAGGGCAGGCAGCTGAATATTGCCCGGTGGCCGAGTCTATCAAAGCTGCACATTGCTTCACTTGCACTGCGCAAAGCACCGTGCGATGCAAGTACCACCAAAGGGGACAAGGTTGTTCACCAATCGTGCTTTTCGTTATACTTGTCCACACAGTAGGCAAAATATCTGGTAAAAATGACCCTTAACTTGATTCAGCGCTCAATCTTCCATTGAGTTCCTGCTATCTCAAAATAAAGCAAAGAGGATACTATGACTGAAGCAAATAAAAAACTGCCAGAAAAATCCCACGAAAAAAAATCTTCCTTTGGAACTTCAACTATAGAAGAATCCCTTAAGATTCTGGAGGTGGATCCATCCATTGGATTAGGTACTCCGGAAGTTGCCCTTCGATTGGGAAAATACGGCCACAATCAATTACAAGAAGCGCCAAGAATAACATTTCTGCAAATGGTCATCGGCCAATTAAAGAGTTTTGTGGTCATCCTTTTAATTGCTGCTTCTGTTGTTTCAGCGCTGCTGGGTGATTGGGTCGAAGCGATTGCCATTCTTCTAATTGTTATCCTGAATGCCGTTCTCGGAGTTGTTCAAGAATCGCGTGCTGAAGAAGCTCTGGCCGCCTTGAAGAAGATGGCTTCCCCTGAAGCTCGTGTGATTCGTGATGGGCATCGAATATCCATTCCAGCTGATGAATTAGTTCCCGGTGATATTGTATTTCTGGAAGCCGGCAACTTTATTCCGGCAGATTTGCGGCTGCTGGAGGCTGTAAACCTGCGGGTTGAAGAAGCTGCACTCACCGGAGAAAGTTTACCGGTTCAAAAAAATGCTATAACTGTTCTCAAAGGCGATGTCCCATTGGGGGATATGAAAAACTGTGCCTTCATGGGCACACTGGTTTCTTACGGGCGTGGCACCGGACTTGTTACAGCAACCGGGATGTCAACCAAACTGGGTGAAATTGCCACCATGTTGCAGACGGTGGTAAACGAAGAAACTCCATTACAAAGGCGGCTAGATCAACTTGGGAAAACGCTTGGCTGGGCAGCACTGATTATTTGTGCTTTAGTCTTTATTGCCGGTTGGATTCAGGGTGGAGACCCACTGGAATTGTTCATGATTGCCGTAAGTCTGGCAATCGCCGCCGTGCCCGAAGGCTTGCCTGCCATTGTCACTATAAGCCTGGCGCTCGGCATGCGCGAAATGGTGCGCCGCCATGCACTTATCCGCCGTTTGGCATCCGTGGAAACTCTGGGTTCTGCTACGGTAATCTGCACCGATAAGACAGGTACGCTCACTCAAAATGAAATGACCGTTACCCGCCTTTGGGTGGATGGCAAACTCCTTGAAATCACTGGCAGCGGATTCGACACCGAAGGACAATTCCTACTAGATGGCAAGGAAGTCGACCTGGAAAAATATCCTGGTGCACGCACCGCTTTGTGGGTGGGTATGCTGAATAATGATGCCCACCTAGAAATAGCTGACCAGGAAGACAAGAACGGGATACGGATTATTGGAGACCCGACAGAAGCTTCTCTACTGGTGGCTGCTGCCAAGGCCGGGGCTGAATTGAAAGAGGTAAATGCCGCATTCCCGCGCACAGCGGAAATTCCCTTTGATTCTGATCGTAAACGCATGGTCACTCTACATGAATCCACAGAAGCCACCGCGGATGATTTCTCCCCTTATTACCATCCCACATCCGCTGAACGTTATACCGCTGTGGTCAAAGGGGCTCCGGATGTTGTGCTTTCGCTGTGTAAAAACATCCAATCCATGGATGACCAACATTCCCACCCCTTGGATGATGCAACCCGGGCCAAAGTGCTAGCCGCGAACGATGCCATGACCAAAGATGCTTTGCGCGTGTTGGGACTGGCATTTCGCACGGTGGCTGCGCACCCCGGCGAAGAAAACCTATCCGCGCTGGAAGAAGACCTGACTTTCGTTGGTTTGATCGGCATGATCGACCCGCCGCGCCCTGAAGTAAAACCAGCCCTGTTGATAGCCCGGCAGGCCGGTATCCGCACCGTCATGATCACTGGTGATTTCGCCAATACCGCCCGTGCCATTGGCGAATCCATCGGATTAATCCAACCCGGCCATGCAGTAATGACCGGAGCGCAAATCAGCGAATTGGACGACGATGGTTTGCGCAAAGCCGCCGAAACAACTGATGTGTATGCCAGAGTATCCCCTGAGCACAAAATGCGCATCGTAGATGCCCTGCGGGCTAACAATGAGGTCGTCGCAATGACCGGTGACGGAGTGAATGATGCCCCGGCTATCAAACGCGCTGATATTGGCATTGCCATGGGCATCACAGGAACGGATGTTGCCAAACAAACCGCCGACATGGTGTTGACGGATGACAATTATGCCAGTATCGTTGCCGCGGTAGAGCAGGGCAGGGTGATTTACAGCAATATCCGTAAATTCGTATATTACCTGATCTCGTGCAACCTGGCTGAGATATTGATCATCTTTATTCCAACGTTGTTGGGCCGCGGCTCGCCACTTTCAGCGATTCAGTTGCTATGGCTAAACCTCATTTCAGACGGCGCACCTGCGTTGGCACTGGGTACTGAAAAGGGCGACCCGGATACTATGGATCAAAAACCACGCCCGAGTAACGAACCGATTATCAACAAAAAGATGACCATCGGCGTTATTGTGCAGGCAGTTGCGGACACCATTACTACTCTATCCGCGTATCTCATCGGTTGGAATATTGGTGGAGGTGGTGTTGAAGGAACAAGAATTGCGCATACCATGGCTTTTGTTACACTGTCCCTTTCGGAAATGCTGCGCGCCTTCACTGCCCGCTCCGAACGCTATCCTATCTTGAAGATCGGCATTTTCTCCAACCCTAAGATGAACCTGGCTGTACTTTCATCTTTTCTATTGCTTATGATGGTAATTTATGTTCCGTTCTTCAATCCAATTTTTGATACGTATCCGCTACAGTGGTGGGAATGGGTTGAAATTCTGCCGTTGATGATTATCCCCTCTGCTGCGGCAGAAATCTCCAAGTGGTTCTTGTATCGCAGAAACGCATAAAACATAATTTGTCATTGCGAACCCAAAGTGCGCGGCAATCTTTATATCTGAGTTGAAGATTGCTTTACCTCTGCGAGGTTCGCAATGACAATTTGGCCCAATTTCATTGGGAATAATGACGTATTTCCATAGTGTAACAATCTGGATGCATACCATTGGTAGCCATGGTGTTCTTCCAATGACGAAGCTATCTTTCTTACCAGGAAGAAAATTACTACGCCCTTTGGGCTCGCATTGACATGCGAAACAAATAATTCGAACCCGAGATAATCTACGAATTCTCCCGTAACAATACCTTTATTGGCGCATAACTCTTTCTGTGCTGCGCTGATACCCCCAATTGCGTCAGAGCTTCCCTGTGTATTGCCGTACCGTAACCTTTGTGCCGGGCAAATCCGTACCCGGGAATTATTTCTTCCAATAATTGCATATAATGATCCCGCTCGGTTTTTGCAATCACCGAAGCGGCCGCAATGCTCAACACCCGCATATCCCCTTTGATCAGGCTGGTTTGTGGAATATCCAGCGCTGGCAGATGAACTGCATCAATCAACAGATGCTCCACCGGCAACCTAAGCCTTTGCACTGCCCGCTGCATAGCCAGACGGGTGGCTGGCACGATCCCCAACG
>JBAWYZ010000251.1:0-3960 GCA_037143255.1 Leptolinea sp.
ATGCCGGGATAACGATCCCGGTTCACCAGATAGGCAGCGGCAAGTGGATTGATCAGCTCAATTCTGGGATTGTTTGGGACAGTAGCAGAGAAAGCGCCGCGTTGAATATTCCTGCCAGGTGGGGAGGAATTTTGGTGTACCAGCCGTGAAGGTATTCAAAAAACTGCAGTTGAGTTCTAAAAGTGCACCCTTGTCCAAATAGAAAGGTGTATTGATTGTTAACCTGAAAAATGTTTATGATGTAATAAAATCGTTGCTGGATGCATATCTGCCGCAGCTGGTTGCTTCATCATGTATTGCGAATCGAGTCGAATATCAACAAACCGTTATTGATAGAAGGATGATAAAAGCCCAATTTGTCGTTTGCCGGGTTGATTTTCCAATCCAATTATGTTGGGGTTGATTGCATTTCTAGATTTTATTACCGGTAAACCAGGTACCCAAATATTGCGGCAGCTAAAACCAGCCACGCCGGGCTGATATCCGTAAAAAGAAGTATCCCGAAGGTTACTACCGCAATGGCCGCTTTATCCCAACCCAGCGCCAGAGCCTGACTCCAGCCTAATTTCGGGGCTCCCCATACAGTGCGGAACATATCAAATGCCACAAAGACAAGCAGACCCACAACTACAGGGCGGACTGCGCGCAGCATGGCCATCACCGCCGGGCTGTTCTTTACCCCGAAAAATAGGGCGATCATCACCAGCATGAGTGTGGTGGTCGGAATCACTGATCCAGCCGTAGCCGATATGGCGCCGGGAATGCCGGCCATTTTATATCCAACATAAGCCGAAACCTGTGGGGCAATTGGACCCGGCAGAGCGTTGCTAACAGCCACTGCATCGGCAAATTCTTCTGCAGTTGACCAGCCAGCAGAAATAACTTCGCGCTGCATTAATGCCAGCGAAGCCGGTCCGCCACCCCAGGAAAATAAGGCTACCCGGGTGAAGAGAATAAATAGTTGAAATAAGATTTCCATAATACCGGTAATTGTAACCCGGTCTTTGGAAAGCGAACACATGACGGTTAATAGGTTTAAATTTGATATGCGCAGCCGAAAACAAGATCACCTGCAAATCCTGGGCAGCTCAAACCAATCAATATGCTTGATGGAAACATCATATCCTTGCGGGCAATCTTCATCATATATTTGCATCCAAATTATTTCGAGAAATATTCTTTTAATGGTTCAAAATAATATTCCTGCCATCCGCTCCGGTATGATTCAACCTGATCTTCTGGTAGTTTCTCTTGAGTGAGGGTCAGGCTGCACCCATTTGGAGTATCTTGCAGTATCACTTCCAACCAAGAATCTGGCGCTAAATCCGGGAATTCAGTTGTCCGCCAGTCCTGCACAATGCGTTGATAAGGCTCCAGCTCAATATTCTGGCCAGTGATATACCCACTACCGATAGTGAAAGACCCACCTACTTCGGGTTGAATATCAGCCGTGTCACCGGTAAAATCGGCGTGTTTGCGGCTGTCCATCCAGGCTTCATACACCTGTTTAGCAGTTGCAGGGATCGTTGTTTCTAAATGCAGGGAATCGGCCATTTTTTCTCAAAATATTTTCGATAGAACCAAATAACAGTATTTATGAAAATACCAGTTTCTGACTTCTTTTTCAACTATCTGTAGTGTGTTACTGAACCATGTTTCCCCTTGTTCGAATGAAAATTGCTGCGAAATATTATTTTCAATTAGAAATTTTGGTCTTTCAATCACTCTCTTATATAATTCTTGCAAACTATTAATATAACTCTTGTAGTTCTGGATTATTCTTAGAAATATAAAAGTACTTAAGCGGAGAGTGAAAAATGGGAAAAATTATCGGTATTGATTTAGGTACAACCAATAGTGTTGTTGCTGTAATGGAAGGTGGAGAACCGGTGGTCATCACCACCGCCGAGGGCTCGCGTCTATGTCCTTCCGTTGTGGCGTTTAGTAAAAACGGAGAACGCCTGGTGGGGCAAACTGCCAAGCGGCAGGCGGTCATCAATTCTGACAATACGATCTCTTCCATAAAACGGTTTATGGGACGGCGTTATGAAGAAGTGGAACAAGAACGCAAAATGGTTCCATATTCGGTTGTGCGCGGCAGCGGCGGAGACGCCCGGGTAAAAATCCCGCAAACCGGCAAGGAATACACCCCGCAGGAAATATCGGCGATGATACTTGCAAAATTAAAAGCAGATGCCGAAGCGCACCTCGGACAACCGGTTACCCAGGCAGTAATCACTGTTCCGGCACATTTCAATGATAGCCAGCGCCAGGCCACCAAAGATGCCGGTCGGATTGCCGGGCTGGAAGTGCTCCGTATCATCAACGAGCCGACGGCCTCCGCTCTGGCTTATGGTCTGGAAAAGAAAACCAATGAAAAGATTCTGGTCTTCGATCTGGGCGGCGGTACATTTGACGTATCTGTTCTAGAAGTTGGTGAGGGTGTGGTTGAAGTCAAATCTACCAACGGCGACACTCACCTGGGCGGAGACGACTGGGATGAGCGCGTTGTCAACTGGATGGCTGATGAGTTCAACAAAGACCAGGGAATAGACCTGCGTGTTGATCGGCAGGCATTGCAGCGATTACGTGAAGCGGCTGAAAAAGCCAAGATTGAGCTTTCTACTCTAATGGAAACTGAAATCAACCTGCCATATATCACAGCCGATGCCAGTGGTCCGCGCCATCTTCTGCTGAAATTAAACCGTGCTAAATTCGAGCAAATGACTGAAGATTTGTTGAGCCGTTGTCGTGGGCCGTTTGAATCAGCCCTGCACGACTCGGGTTTGACTGCTGCCGCTATTGATGAAGTGGTACTGGTAGGCGGATCAACCCGGATGCCGATGGTACAGGAATTGGTACGCTCGTTGACAGGAAAAGATCCAAACCGCGGTGTCAACCCGGATGAGGTAGTCGCTATCGGGGCCGCCATTCAAGGTGGGGTACTGGGCGGTGAAGTAAAAGATGTTTTGCTTTTAGATGTTACCCCGCTTACACTGGGCTTGGAAACGCTGGGAAGTGTGTTTACGCCACTGATAGATCGCAATACGACCATCCCGGTACGGAAATCGCAGGTGTTCTCAACCGCAGATGACAACCAGACTGCAGTGGATGTGCATGTCTTGCAGGGCGAACGCCCCATGGCCGCGGACAATATGAGCCTGGGACGCTTCCGGTTGGAGGGCATCCCAATGGCGCAGCGCGGTATTCCACAGGTGGAAGTCACTTTCGATATTGATGCTAACGGAATCCTGAATGTTTCGGCCAAAGATAAAGCCAGCGGAAGGGAACAAAAGGTAACCATCACCGCTTCCACTAACCTGAATAAAGCAGAAATTGACCGCTTGATGAAGGATGCCGAAGCGCACAAAGTTGAAGACGACCTCCGCAAGTCTCTAGTGGAGGCACGCAACCAGGCAGATACCATCGCCTACTCAGCCGAAAAACTCATTAAAGAAAAGGGTGAATCCGCTGATGGAACACTGCAAGAGAAAGTCAATACTCTGCGTCAAGCGATGACAGGTGAAGATGTCACCCGCCTGCAAAGTTTAATACAGGAAGTGCAACAGGCCATGCAGGCAGCTCAGCAGGCGCCATCGTCCAGTGAACCAACCCCTGAAACAGTAGAAAATCCAGATGGAGAGGTTGTTGAAGGCGAATTTAAAGAAGCCTGAGAAAAATCATTATTAAAACCCTAAGGGACTGTCTGAGAACTAGACAGGAAAGAATAGGTCGGGCAAACTTGCGGAATGACTAAATCCCGAAAAGTTTATCCGACCGACCTTAATGATACCGAATGGGCGGTAATTGCGCCATATCTGCCAGTAAAGAATCCAACCGGGTCACCGCGAACGGTTCCCTGGCGCGAAATCCTGGATGGTAAGTTTTATATCGTGAAGAATGGTTGTACATGGCACAACTTGCCGCACGATTTGCCTAAATAGTTTGACAATGTCACAT
>JBAWYZ010000252.1:0-3948 GCA_037143255.1 Leptolinea sp.
GCGCTCCACCCGCCGGATAATTTCGGCGGCTTTCAGTACGGCATTTTCTCCGTTTTCCGGTTTGGAAGTATGTGCCGGGCGCCCATGCGCTGTAAACAGGATACTGGCTCGTCCCTTTTGGCCGATAGCCAGACAGCAACCAGTCGGTTCGCCAATTACCACACCATCCACATTGACGGCTTCCAGGACTTTTCGCAGCCCGCTGCCTTCGATCAACTCCTCACCTACACTACCCACCGCATATAACGTCCCGTGGATCTGGTCGCGCGGTAGGGTGCCGATGGCCATTATCAAACTGGCCAGCGAGCCCTTGGTGTCGGTTGCGCCGCGTCCATAAATTTTGCCGTCTTTTAGCAAACCACTGAAGGGGTCGTCCACCCATTCCTTTGGATTACCGGGACCAACCACATCCATGTGCGCCTCAAACATCAGCGCTGGGCCGGGCAGGTCGCCTACCATCTCGCCAATCACATTGCCGTAAGCGTCCGTCCAAATTCTGTCAAAGTTAAGGGCGTTCATTTGGGCGGTGACGGTTTCGGCAGTCTGTTTTTCCTGTCCAGTCAGGCTGGCAGCCTGAATAAGGCGCTGTAAAAAAGCAACTGTCTCTGTTTGCTGGGTGGATGAAAGCGGCATGATAAATCTCTTTTCGCGATAAGATAAGTCTATTGTATCCTTTTTACAGTGTTTTATGCCTAATTGAGAGGGGATATTCCATTATTTTTGATTTTCCCCGATAGATGGGATGGCAGCTCCCTTGCGATGTGCTATATTAACAATGTAAGCACAGGAGGCAGAAATGCAGCGTCGTCTTTTCAAAACGGGGAACAGTGTTGTTTTATCAATTCCACGCGAAATGCTGGAAAGTCTGGGTATAACCGATGGGGATACTATCTCGTTGACCATGGAGCCAGAAAAGCACTGCATAGTGATCACCCCGGTGGAAAAACCGCGGGTGGCAGTCAGTGTGGATGAAGATTTTGCCCGGCATGTAGCAGAATTTATTGAAGAATACCGCCCTGCACTGGATGAACTGGCAAAGTGATCCGTTATCTTTCACCGGAGCAGGTTCTATTTATCCATGCCCGCTTGATCCATGAAACCGGCGGTCAGCCAGGTGTGCGCGATCTTTCGGCGCTGCTTTCCAGTGTAACCCGTCCGCAGGCAAAAGAAAATGAGGCAGATAAATACCCCGGGCTGCTTCAAAAGGCAGCAACACTGTTTGATTCATTATTAAACCAACCGGCCTTTGTTGATGGAAACAAACGTACCGCCATCACCGCAGCCGGATTGTTTCTGCAAATGAATGGCCAGCAACTGGTTGTGAAAAAAAACGAGTTGGTGCGATTCACTACTATCTCCTCTCTATCACAAACGAGTCTTGATTATGCAACCGCATGGTTTTGGCAATGTGCGCGCCCGTTGCAGCCCATTGTGATTAACGAAATTGCAGGAAAACCCTGGCAATCCATTGCAAATATCACTCTGGTGATACCCAACTATGATGAAGCTATTGCCTATTACACTTCAATTCTGGGCTTTGACCTGCTGGAAGATACTCCGCGCGGGAATGGCAAGCGTTGGGTAAGGGTTGCCCCGCCCGGTTCTACAGGAACTGGTTTATTACTGGCGCAGGCAGCATCCCCAAATCAGGAGAGCCGTATCGGCGACCAGACCGGTGGACGCGTCTTTCTATTCCTGCAAACAGATGATTTCTGGCGCGATTATGCTACCTTCCAGGATAACGGCGTGGAATTTGAGGAAGATCCACGCACAGAGGATTACGGAATAGTGGCCGTGTTTAAGGACTGTTATGGCAACCGCTGGGATTTATTGCAATTAAATGCGTAAAATGTCGCATCAAGAAAATGGGTGATAATGTTGGAATTCAGTCAGGTTAAAATAGAGATTTTCATACCCAAAGATTTCGTACCCGTTTTGCGGGAAGAAATCAGTAAAGCCGGCGCTGGTGTCATTGGACTTTATGATCATTGCGCTTCAGTGACTGATGTTCGGGGTTACTGGCAGCCAATGCAAGGAGCCAATTCTTACGACGGTAAGATCGGTGAAATCAGTGAAGCTCGAGAATGTAAAGTGGAAGTCAATTGTCCGAGGGGAGCGGTTCCCGGAGTGCTTAAGGCCATCCGCGCTGTGCATCCGTATGAAGAGCCACTTATCAATATTATTCCCCTGGTCAACGATTTATTTTGAATTACCCGATATTGTGTCAGGAGCATGGAAATCATGAACGATAACATTGTTAATGGTCCAGAGCAAGATGAGTGCGTGATGGCCGGTCTGTCACATATGGCAGCCTTGCTTCCACTAATCGGGGTGGTTGCCCCGGTCGTGATCTGGGTCACACAGAAGGATAAGTCAAAATATGTGTCGTTTCAGGCGCTTCAAGCAGTAGCATATCAATTTGTCATGATCGTAGCATATTTTCTGTCTATGATGGCCTACATGGTTTCTTTTTTCGGCACATTTATTTTCCTGCCATTTTCCGAATCGACTGGATCCGAATCCGCAAATCCTTTGATTTTTCTCCCTATCCTTGTTCCATTTCTTATTTTTGCTGGAATATTCTTTTTCGGTTTCCTTTTTGTTGCCTATGGAGTTTTTGGCGGCATAATGGCGTTTTTAGGCAAACCATTTCGCTATCTCCTTGTTGCCAATTGGATTGAGCGGTATATGAGTAAACAGAGTCGGGCAGCCTAAAGACACGGATACCTAAATTCCCCCGCTTGTCTCTGTGAAAAATGACAGATTACGATATTTCTGGCATATTACAGCTAACTGATGTCTTTTCTCAACCTTCTCCCACTTTTGGCTGACGAAATTGGCGCATCGATTTATTTGCAGTAGATTCATAAATGCCAAACCAAAAGCATAAACTCAATAGATTCCAAAATGCCAGGCTAAAGGTCCTAACCAGTTAGCCAATAATGGCGTCCAAGAAATTATCCAAGTTAAAAGCATCCAATACCACCGCATTCTTGCCAATGACGGCATCAGGATTATGAAATGGTATGGGAATAAATGTGGGGTTATCAGCGACCCGGCTGCCATCAAGAGGTCCTGGTCGCCACGTGAAAACCACATTAGCGGAACCCCAATGAGTAATCCCCAGGGGAAAATTGAAATATCTTGCACCCACTCGGTTTTCCACTGCGGCGTGGTCACCATCAATAAATTTATCGGCCAGAAACCCCAAATGACCAGAGATACTAAAAACCAAAAACCTCCTGCCAGAAACCAATCTCGGCGCGAAAGCAAAATAAACGCAGAAACCTGAGGCTTCATCAGAACCAATGGGATCCCAATCGGCATAATTAACATGCCAAATAATACGAGGCCATCCAGGTTACCCATCCAAAATACCCACAATGTAGGTAGGGAAAATAACGCAAGCGCCAGTGGAATGGGCGATTTGCTATAGCGAAATGTTCGTAACCCCAGCCCAATCACAGAAAGCGCAAATACAAATCCAAACCCTAGCGGGGATAAAAAATTGACAATGTATTTTGACCAGGGCGTCCAAATGGGATGAATAATTCCAAGTTGAAAATAGTGTTTCCAATCAAACCCCTCGGGGATAAATGAACCAATCCAATACAGAGCCAAAAATATTAATCCAAACAAACCACTCGTTTTCAGTAGATGCCATTGTTTTTCTTGAGTATTCAAAAGCGAGGTTATTTCATCAATATATTTTGTTATTTTCATCTTATTCCCGCACCTATTCTTTAAAGTCAATCTTTTTTCAAACAAATTACATAATTGCCTTCTGGGAAAATTAATTAGTTTCGCATTTTAAAATTTCTACCACTATAGCATCTTTTGCTAAATTCTTTTCCTCAAGATGACCTATAATTCCTAAATGCCTTGCGCACAGAGTGTCAATAATTAATGGATGAAACCTTTATATACCAAAGAATCGCAGAAGAAACC
>JBAWYZ010000253.1:0-3930 GCA_037143255.1 Leptolinea sp.
GGTCAAAGAAAACAATATCAAAATGATCGCGAATCGCCGTACCATAATCTTCAGCGAATTGATCTGCATCCGCCAAACCAGAACCACCCGGACCACCATCAGCAGTTACGAACATGCCTTTGCGTTCCCCGCTGGCAGGTAAAACAGCAAAGACTACCGGTATCTTACGTTTATCGGATGAATTGAATGGATCCAATGGTACTAGAAGCTTTACACAGGTAAACTTGCTCTCAGGGCAGGGATAACCTCCCAATTGCTTCAAGGCGTTTACAGTATCTTGTTTTTGGGTGTTCGCCTCTAACTCTGGTGTTACAGACACTATTTTTTCGTGTCCATCTACCAGCCAATTAGGTTGTCCTTCGGTCACTGGAGAGTGGAGTATATCTATCGCGGGATATTTTAAGGTAAAAGGTACCATCACCGCAGGAAAGATGGGAGTACAAGAGGAGGTTATGAACCAGAGAACCTGAATCAAACAAACCAGAGCTAACCTATTCACCATCTCATTATAGCACGCTCTTCCGTAACAAGTTACCTTTGATCAGCTCAGCAATTCTCAATATAGAAAAAAGGGGTTAGCAATGCAGAGAGACTATTTAGGGTAGGGAATTTACCAAACGAGAAGGGATGGAACAATGATAACGATAAGGGTAATTACAATGTATTTACGCGTTCGAGTATTCATTCAACCTCTTTTCAATCCGCTCATAATCTCCCAAATGAGCAGCCATCAGGCTTTTCCACAGCTTCCCGTGATTCGGCACTTGAAAGTGGAGGAGTTCATGCACAATCACGTAGTCACCGATTTCCTCATCCATCTCCAGTAAATCCACATTAAAAATCAATAATCCGCTCTTGGCTGTAAAGGATGCCCATTTCTTTTTCATCTTCCGTATCGAAATGGTCTGGATTATTACGTCCAGCTTCTCCGCCCACTGGCGTACACGTGTTTTAAAGGCTGCTTTGTCTTGCGGCATTTTTAAATCCTTTGCGCTTTCATGAGCAGCGTGAGCAGGTTTTCAACGATGGAAGCGATTTTCTCGAGGTCATCTACCTGAGAACACAAAGAGAAGGTGATTTTCTGACGAACATCGCGGCGTTCCTTTTCGCTATTCGTCCAATTGGGGTATTCCACGAAAGCCGCTTTGATTTTGCGGCTGACTTCTTCGGGTTCGCTTACCTCTGCATCCAACAGCGTAGAATAAACGAAGTAGGTCAGCCCATCGAAGCCCTTCTCTGCCTGTACGCGTTTACGTCGTTCATTCGCCTCGATTTCTTTCATCAAATCCGCAAGCGCGTCCGCGGTATTTTTCTGGCGGGCTTCATAGCTTTCCTGGACAGCCTTCGCTCTTTCTGCCATACCAATCAAATAAGGGTCTTCTGAATTTTCTTCCGCTTTTTTCTCGATACTTTTAACCAGATTGATGACTTTGGTGTTATAACCCTCTCCCTTATCTTTCATAAGGCGGATTGTCTCAGGATTGATTTCAACAATCTGGGTCACCTGCTGTATCCGCTCGGTATCAATATACTTCTGCACCAGTTCGTTGGTCTTTTTCTGGAATTCGCGGTCAACATAAACCGGCTTGGCATACGCTTTGCGTACAACGGCATACATGGCGGAAAGGGTGGCGTAGTCTTCCAAATAGGGACGCAGGAAAGCATCCGGCGAGATGATTTCATAGAGCATCTCGATTTCTTTATACTCCTTAAAGAACTCTTTGCGCCGTTCTTTGTCGCGGAAATGCTCGATAAGCGTATCGATATCTTTATCGTCAAAGTTGCGGGTGATGAGGGCGAGGTATTCAGGGACTTTGGTGGTCAGCTTGGTCTTGAACAGCGATTTAAGCAAGGCTAAGTCTTTGATCACCGCGTTGACCTCATCGCTGTCGAACGCCAGCGCCTTTTCCAGCTTATCGAAGATTCCCACAAAATCCAGCACAAAGCCGTGCGGTTTGACCATCTCCTGGTCTTCATTCTCATAAGGACGGTTGACGCGCGCAATTGCCTGAAGCAAGGTATGGTCACGCATGGGTTTATCGAGATACATGGCATACAGGATTGGCGCATCAAAGCCGGTGAGGAGTTTTTCGGTCACAATCAGGATCTTTGGGTTTTGACCGTAACGGATGAAGTTCTTGCGGATTTCTTTCTCGTGCTTTTCGTCGATGTGGAACTCTTTGAGCAAGGGTTTATCATTGTTATTGCCTGTATATACCACTTCGGAATATGCGGGTGGAAGGAATTCATCCAGCACCTTTTTGTAAAGAGCACAGGCTTCGCGGTCAACAGCGACCAGGAATGCCTTATAACCGAGCGGTTCAATGTTCTGCCGAAAATGGTCAGCTACATACCGTGCGACCTTGCGGATGCGCGCCGAGCCTTTGAGGAAGTTTTTGAGGTTGACCGCCCGCTCAAGAATCTTGTTAAGTTCTTCGATGTCTGCGATGCCTTCCGTTTCTGCCAGGGCAAAGAACTCTTTTTCCATTATTTCAGCGGGAACGAGCATGTCATTGGGCGCAAGATTATAGTACAGCGGCAGGGTGGTGCCATCCTCAATGCTTTCTTTTATCGAGTATTTGTGTAAGTAACCCTGCGGTGCGTCATCGATTCCGAAGGTCTTGAAAGTTCCCTGCCCATAAGCCGTACGGTCTATCGGCGTTCCGGTGAAACCGATATAGGTGGCGTTGGGTAAGCCCGCCATCAAATAATTGCCCAAGTCGCCGCCAGTGGTGCGGTGGGCTTCATCCACAAGGACATAGATATTGCGGCGCAGATTCAGATTGGGGGGCATATCGCGGAATTTGTGGATCGTCGAGACGATAATACCGCGCATGTCTTGCTTGATAAGTTGGTTGAGCCGCGCAATACTGTGAGCGTGCTGAATATTATCCATACCCAAGGCGGCAAGGTTTCTGAGCAGTTGGTCTTCCAGTTCGTTGCGGTTGATCAGGAGCAGGATGGTTGGTTTGGCGGATTGGGGCGCTTTGAAAAACAGTTCGGCGGTCTTGAGCATGGTGAAGGTCTTGCCGCTTCCCTGCGTATGCCAGACCAAACCGCGCCGCTTGAGTGGGTCAAGGGCGCGCTGGATGGCACATTCAACCGCGGCAGTCTGGTGCTGCTGCAGGATGAATTTTTGAAGCTCTTCATCTTTTTCGGCAAACAGGATGTAATCTTTGATTAAACGGAGCAAACGCGGAATTTCAAAGAAGGTCTTGACTTTGGCTTCCAACTGTCCCACCTGTTCATGCTTCCAGTGGAACAGGTTGCGTCGCACGGTATTCCAGGTTGCCCCATAATCAAAACCGAGCGCATCGGTGGCGGTGAAAGTCATTTCAGGGATGAAGAATTCGGGCGTCTCGGTGTGGTAACGCCGGATCTGGTCGATGCCCAGGGCGATGCCTTCGTCCTTATCGGCGTTCTTACATTCGATGACGACCACCGGAATGCCGTTAATTAGAAAAACCACGTCCTCGCGGTTGCCGTAATGCCCGTTATACCAGTAATATTCTTCGGTTACCTCATAGCAATTTTTATAATCTTGCTTTTCTCGCTGTACGTCATCATAATCGACCAGAATCAAATCCAATTCACGATTCTCAGCGGGATAGAAAAACTTGCCCGCATTTCGTAAATAGGTGAGAAAATCGCGGTTGCCGTGAATATTGGCATGCAGGCGGTGTAATTTCCCCACCAGCGCGCCAGGAGCATCGGCATACAGCGGGTTGAAGTTAAGTACTTGTTGGTGAAGCAACTCATCAAAGAATAGAGAGGAATTTCGGGCTTTTTCAGCCGGGGATAACCCAGAATTATCAAACCTGCGCCGTTTCTCCGCCTCGCAACGTGGCACAAAATTCCAGCCAATGTCCTGAGCATATTGCAGGATACGAGCTTGGACTGTTTTGTGTTCACCAGGTTTAGGCATGATGG
>JBAWYZ010000254.1:0-3917 GCA_037143255.1 Leptolinea sp.
GATTTCTGGGGGCAACGCCGGAGGGGATCGTTACAACTTTAGGGCGCGGGGGTAGTGATTACAGTGCGGCTTTGCTGGGCGCTTTCCTGCCGGCCGGAGAAGTTTGGATCTGGACGGATGTAGATGGCGTTATGACGGCTGATCCTCGGCTGGTACCAGAGGCTGTCACGATCCATCAATTATCCTACCGGGAAGTTTCTGAATTGGCCTATTTTGGCGCCAAAGTTCTCCATCCGAAAACTATTCGACCGGTAATTGAAAACAATATCCCTCTGCGCGTGTGCAATACGTTTGCACCAGAAAAGCAAGGCACCTGGGTTGTTTCAGACACAACTCGCGTCACTGAGGGAGTAGTAAAAGCTGTCACAGCGATTAGTGGGCTTTCTCTGATCACTGTCGAAGGACGGGGAATGTTGGGTGTTCCGGGTGTAGCTGCGCGTACTTTTGAGGCAGTCGCAAAAACCGGTACAAGTGTTCCTTTGATTTCGCAAGCCTCATCCGAGCAGTCCATTTGCTTTACTGTTCCTTTTGAAGCCGCAGAACGAGTCAAATCATCTCTTGAACATGCCTTTGCCGGGGAAATTCAGCGCCGGGATATTGATGGCATTACGAGTTCTGCGGTGATGGGTATCGTCTCCGTAGTTGGTGCAGGAATGCGTTACATACCGGGAGTAGCCGGCCGGGTTTTTACGGCTCTCGGTGATGCAAAAGTTAATGTTGTGGCAATTGCACAGGGATCATCAGAAGTTTCCATCAGCCTGGTAGTTGCTGAAAACGAGTTGAAGCGCGCTATGCAAACATTACATGTTCTTATTCTACCGGAGCAGGAGTTAAATCATGAATAAAAAGATTCCCGTTGCAATTCTTGGTGCAAACGGTAGTGTAGGTCAACGTTTTGTTCAACTACTGGAAAATCATCCCTGGTTTGAAATTCAATGTTTGACCGGGTCAGATCGTTCCATTGGAAAACCTTTTACACAAAGTTGTCATTGGATATTGCCGGAACGAATGCCCGAAACTGCCGCCGGAATGGTCTTACAAAACAATGAAGATGCCATCAAAAACTGCAGAATTGCTTTTTCAGCTATGCCAGCAGACCAGGCACGGGAGGTTGAACCAGCGCTTGCAGCAGCCGGTTTGGCAGTTGTCTCTAATGCGTCTGCTTTTCGGATGGAAAAGGATGTACCAATTCTTTTGCCGGAAATCAACCCCGAGCATACCGAATTGGTGCGGATACAGCAAAAGAACCGCGGCTGGAAAGGGTTTATTGTTACCAATCCTAACTGCACCAGCACGGGAATGACAATTGCGCTGAAGCCGCTTTTGGATAACTTTGGCATAAAAAAATTGATGGCAGTCTCGCTGCAAGCTTTATCCGGGGCGGGATATCCGGGGGTTGCTTCGTTGGATATTATTGACAATGTTGTGCCTTTTATAAAAGGGGAAGAAGAGAAGGTTGAATCAGAACCATTAAAAATGCTGGGAAAAGTAGATGCTGGCGTCATTCGAAATGCAAATTTTGTAATTTCTGCTCATACCAATCGGGTTGCTGTAACTGACGGTCACATTGTTTGTGTTTCCATGCAGTGCGAAAAAGATATTAAACCGCGGGATGCCGCAGAAGTACTGAAGAATTACCTCTGTCCGGAAATTAGCAAGGAACTCCCCTCAACTCCCTGGCCTGTAATCTGTGTTCGGGATGAGGCTGATCGTCCGCAGCCGCGATTGGACCGGGGAACGGGGAACGGAATGACCACAACTGTTGGTCGAATCCGTTCTGATCCAATATTCGGTTTAAAATTTGTAGTGTTATCGCACAATACTATTCGTGGCGCTGCCGGCGGGGCAGTCTACAATGCGGAGCTATTGGTTAACCAGGGGTTGATAGATTAGTTTATTTTTGCTTCCCCAATAAACTGTGTTTGAGATATAATTGTACAGGTTTTGCCCTGTAGCGCACTATGGGGAACCCTAATCCCGCTCAGGGAAGTATTTCTCGGAGGACGAACCCACATGGGACAACGTAATAATATTTATCTGCTTGCGATTTTAATTCTGATGGCTGCTGTGATCTGGATTGTGTTACCTAATAATCCGGGCATATCAATTGGCAATGTTCAACGCAGCCTGCAAACACAACTAGGCCTCGATTTGCGAGGCGGTTTGCGCGTTTTGCTTGAAGTAGATCTTCCGGCTGAAACCCAGGTTACTGCTCAAGAAATGGAAGATGCTAAAAAGATTCTCGAAAGCCGGTCTAATGCTCTGGGCGTCAGCGAAGTAGTTTTCCAAGTTGCTGGCAACCGCCGTATCGTTGGCGAGTTTCCCGGTCTAACGAATACCAGCCAGGTAATTCAGACCCTTAAACAGGTCGGTCAACTGGCTTTTGTTCCGATGGGAAAAACTCCGGCTGATCGTGGTAAAGAAATCAAAATTGATTATGCCAAATTGGCAACGAAAACCGGTGTAATTCCCGAAAATGTAGTTGCACCGGTGCCGACTGCAGTTTCGGGAGAGGCAGTTGCAACGGATGGTGTTGCTCCCAAAACCGAAGAGATGGTCTATATTCCCCTTATGTCTGGGGCTGACCTTGGTACAGTGGGCATTGGTGTTGGTCCATTGGGGGAATACATGGTCGATTTCACCCTAAAAGATACTGCATCAAAACTTTTTGGTGAGTATACCTCCAAACATGTGGGCGATTATCTGGCGATTGTGCTGGATAATAGAGTGATTTCAGCTCCTGTGATCAACTCTGCGATTACAGAAGGAAAAGGTCAGATCAGTGGAAATTTCACTGTTGATTCGGCCAATGAATTAATGGTGCAGTTGAAATACGGTTCGCTCCCGATTCCTTTTAAAGTTGTGGAAAGTCGGGCAGTGGGCGCAACCCTCGGTCAGGATTCAGTTAATAAATCCATTACAGCTGGCTCTATTGGATTGATTATGGTTATCCTATTCATGATCTTCTCCTACCGTCTGCCCGGTGTGTTGGCCAGTTTAGCTTTGGCTGTGTACACTTTGATTTTATTTGCTCTATTTAAGTTAATACCAGTAACATTAACACTGCCTGGTATTGCTGGATTTGTGCTAAGTATTGGCGTGGCTGTTGATGCTAACATCTTGATTTTCGAGCGAATGAAAGAAGAATTGCGCGCCGGTCGGACTTTGCGCCAGGCGATTGATCTTGGCTGGAGGCGAGCCTGGACATCTATTCGCGACTCGAATATCACCACCTTGATTTCATGTGTCATCCTTTTCTGGTTTGGCAGCGCATTTGGCGCCAGTGTTGTCCAGGGGTTCGCCGTTACGCTGGCGTTAGGTGTTTGTGTTAGCCTTTTTACCGCCATTGTTGTCACACGCACCTTTCTGCATGTGACACTGGATAATTTGAAATTTGCAGAGCACCCGCGCTGGTTTGGTGTATAGGAGTTGTTTGAATGGATATTATTAAGAATCGGTATCTGTATTTCCTGATTTCACTTATTGTGATTATTCCTGGTATGGTTGCACTCGCAGTCTGGGGACTTCCATTAGCTATAGATTTTACTGGTGGTTCGAGTCTGGAAGTAAAATTTGATGTCGGGAAAGTACCGCAATCCGCTGATGTCATCAAGGTTTACCAGGGTTTAAATATTGCTGATCCTCAGGTGCAATCCTCCGAGGAAAACATAGTCATTATAAAATCCAAATATATTACAGAAGAAACCAAGGATCTCATTCTGGCAGAAATGAGTAAGCAATTCAACAGCAAGACCGAGGTTGTTCGGTTTGATACAGTTGGCCCATCGGTTGGTCAAGAAGTTGCCAGCCGGGCGGCCATCACTGTTGGTCTGGCGGCGTTGGGTATTTTGCTTTACATTACATGGGCTTTCCGGAAAATCCCGAATGCTTTTCGTTACGGTACTGCAGCGATTATC
>JBAWYZ010000255.1:0-3884 GCA_037143255.1 Leptolinea sp.
ATATCAGGCAGGTAGATTTAGTACCTGCCTGATATTTTTAATGCGCTCTCATCGATTTTGTACTAGAATTAATCAAAATTAGCTTTTGAGGTTGGTATGTCAGAAAAAATCGGATCTTTGGAAGTTGTTTGCGGTTCCATGTTCTGTGGAAAGACGGACGAATTGATTCGCCGTCTCCGTAGAGCTGTAATTGCCCGGAAAAAGCTTCAGGTATTTAAACCTGCCATTGATATGCGTTATTCCGTGGAAAAAATCAATTCTCATGCCGGAACGGCCTTTGATGCAATCCCGATTGCTACTGCCCGTGAAATTCTTTCTTTACTTGAGCCAGATGTTACTGTCGTTGGAATTGATGAAGCACAATTTCTGGATGACGGAATTTTAGAAGTGGTGGAAGAATTGATTAGAAGAGGCATCCGCGTGATCGTCGCCGGTTTGGATACCGACTTTCGGGCGGAGCCTTTCGGCTGTATGCCGGTCTTGATGGCAAAAGCAGAACGAGTGGATAAACTTCAGGCCATCTGTATGGTTTGCAGTGAACCGGCCAGTCGCACTCAACGCTTGGTGAATGGGAAGCCGGCCCGTTATAGCGATCCGGTTGTAATAGTGGGAGCTGCTGAAATGTATGAAGCACGCTGCCGGGCTGATCACGAAGTTCCAAGAGATTAAGGTTTGCTTTTCGAGCAAGGTAGCAGAGGAAACCATGAAGGATTACAACGAATTTCTAGCTGAAGTCTTGATCCCTGAAGAACTATTGCAAGCCCGGATTGCGGAACTTGGCAAAGAGATCAGCCTGGATTATGCCGGAAAAGAGATCCTGCTCATCTGCATTTTGCGCGGCGGGGTGATGTTCCTGACTGATTTAATCCGGCGCATTGATATTCCGGTGGCGATTGAATTTATGGCAGTTTCCTCTTATGGAAAAGGCGGCCGCGAATCGAGTGGGCATGTACGCATCACATTGGATCTGAACAGTAGTATCAATGACAAGCATGTTATTTTGGTGGAAGATATCATCGACAGCGGACATACGATTGCCTCGGTGCTGGAATTACTCGAAACGCGCCATCCAAAAAGCCTGCGCGTGTGTACGTTATTAGATAAAGCGGAACGCCGGGAAGTGGAAGTCCCAGTGCGTTATACTGGGTTTTCAATTCCGAACAAATTTGTATTTGGGTACGGTTTGGATATTGATGAATTTTACCGAAATCTACCATTTATTGGCGTGGTGGATCTGGAGCAATATTCGCCGGATTAATCGCGGCATTTTGTTATGAATTCAACGGAATCCAACCTTGCCCTCGGGCTTATCTCCCGACTGCGTGAAATAATTGATCCTGCTGATGGGGCGTGGCTGGTTGGGGGAGTTGTCCGCGACCAGTTGACCGGCACCGTTTCTCATGATGTGGATATTATCGTGCCGGGTGAAGCGCGAAGGATTGCCCGCCGGGTTGCTGATTCACTTAACGGAAAATTCTTTCCCCTGGATGAAACCAGAGGAATGTATCGCATCCGAATGGCAGGCGCTGATGGTCAAATGAAAATGGTGGATGTCAGCCGGTTGCAAGCCGAAACGGTGGAAGATGATCTGCGGTTGCGAGATTTCACTGTTAACGCCATAGCCGTTCGGCTGCACGAATCGGATGTGTTTGTTGATCCACTAAATGGCAGAAGAGATCTTAAGGATCGAATTCTGCGCCTTTGTTCCGAATTTTCACTGAATAATGACCCTATTCGGGTGATCCGGGCTGCCAGATTATCACTGGAGTTCAATTTACGTTTTGCATCGGGGTTATTATCTGCAATCCGGGTGGCGGGGCCAATGTTACGAAACACCTCAGTAGAACGGCAGCGGGACGAGTTATTCAAGATATTTGAGGGTAACCATCCTGTCAGTGCAATTCGTCTGCTGGATACTTTTGGGGTTCTAGAATTGCTTCTGCCTGATGTTACAAATTTGAAAGGGGTTCAACAATCCATGCCGCACACAATGGATGTGTATGAACACACTCTGGCAACTTTAGATCAATTAAAGCGTTTGTTGGATTTGTTTCTCTCTCCGCAGAGCGTGCTGGAAGACGGCGGAAATTTAACATTAGGACTCGCTGGTGGGAAATTTGGCGTTTTCCGTGAACATATCAAAAAGCATTACCAGATTTCGTTAAATCCGTTTCGGAAACGCAAGAGCCTGATTCTTTTTGGAGCTTTGCTGCATGATATTGGCAAACCGGAAACCAAATCCATAGGCTTGGATGGGCGCATTCATTTTTATCAGCATGAGAGCCGGGGAGCCGATTTAGCCGTGGAAACGGCGCGGTCAATGGCGCTTATCGAGGCTGAAACCGATGCTCTGGCCCGAATGGTTGAACTACACATGCGTCCGCGTTTTTTTTCAAAGAATGAAAGTCTGCCTACCAGGCGCAGCGTTTACCGATTTTATCGGCAAGCGAAAGATTTCGGAGTGGATACCTGTCTGCTAAGCCTGGCAGATTATCTGGCAAAAACGGTTTATCCCCCGCAACAGGGAGACTGGGTTTTGGAACTGGAAAGAATCGCTGTTTTTTTGGAAGGTTGGTTTGAGCAAAAACGTAGCTGGGTTGAGCCAGCTCGGTTGGTGCGGGGAGAAGAAATAATGAAAGCTTTTCAACTACCCCCTGGCCGTATGATTGGTGCAATTTTGGAGGCCATTCTGGAAGCCCAGGCAGTTGGAGAAATATCAAACCGGCAAGAAGCCCTGGAATATGCAAAGGAGTTCATCAACAATCCAGAGAGGAGAGCGGATGAATAAAAAAGCAGTTGAACTATTTTATGAAGAAATTGGTCAGGGAACCCCGATTGTTTTTCTGCATGGTTTTCCCCTGGATCACACAACCTGGCAGCCGGTTGCCCGGCTGTTGAAAGATGAAGCGCGCTGCATATTACCGGATTTACGCGGGCATGGAAATTCACCGGTTATTGGAACAGAGGCTACAATCCAATTAATGGCTGAAGATGTAACCCTGCTGATGGATAAACTGGAGATTCCTCAAGCCATCATTGTGGGGCATTCGATGGGAGGATATGTTGCTTTGCAGTTGGCGCACAGTTTTCCAGACAGAATCAGCGGATTGGGGCTGGTGGCTACCCGATCTGAGCCGGATGAACCGGAAAAAGCCGCCGCCCGTTTGCAAAGTCGTGAGGATGTGTTAAAAATCGGTACATCTACCTTGGTGGAGAGCATGGCAGCCCGATTGACAGATGATCAATCTATTTTACCGGAATTGTGCAATGTGATGAGAAGGACCCATCCAGAAGGCGTGGCTATGGCACAGTTTGCCATGATCCAGCGCAAGGATGCCACTGAATGGTTGAGCCAAATCACCCTGCCAATAGTTGTAATTGCCGGTGCGAAGGATAAAATTATTCCTGAAGAGACCATGAGAAGAATGGCGCTGTTGTGTAGCGGAAAGTATTACTCGAGCCCGACATCTTCACATATGATTCCAATTGAAGACCCTGTATTGGTCGCCCACGCGCTTAGGGGAACTTTTTTAAATAATAGCGAACAGGCACAAAATTAACAAAAATGAATATAAGTGAGATTTCGCTAATATCGAATTGGTGGCTGCCTATATATTGGAAGAAAGTTGTTCGAAAATATTGTTATGGGTGCAATTCTTTTTAGATTATTGCTGATTATCGGGCAGGTAATTCCTGCTCAATTTCCGAAAGTTGTTACCAGGCCGGTTTCTGCAGATTGGTGCCAGTGCGTCATTTTTGTATTGAATTTGATGGGCATCGAGCCAATCCCTGGGGAGTACTGGACGGCGGCATCTTTGACCGCAGGAACTGCACTTTACGGACACGCACCTGCTCCAGAATGACGCCGCCCGCTTGTAAATCGG
>JBAWYZ010000256.1:0-3844 GCA_037143255.1 Leptolinea sp.
CTCCAATTGCTACCAGTACAACTGCGAGGCCCGCGAGCGGAACCGACACAAGGAATCGTCCCATCAGATCGCTTCGCTTCATTTGCGGCCCCCGAATCTTCTCTCACGTGCTGTGTATTCATCTAGGCAGGAACGCAGGTCATCCCGCGTGAAGTCCGGCCAGAGCGCGTCATGAAAGACGAACTCGCTGTACGCACATTGCCACAGAAGGAAGTTGGAGATCCGCTGCTCCCCGCTTGTACGGATTAAAAGGTCTGGGTCACGGAGTCCAGTCTGGCCAATCAGCTTGTTGAACTCCTTCTCTCCACCACCTTGGTACTCAGCGGCCGCTCGCACAATCTCATCGCGGCTCCCGTAGTTGAAAGCAACAAAGAGGTCAATTCGAGCGTTGCTGGCGGTTTCAGCCTCGGCCCAAGCCATCCGCTCTACCAGCGACTTTGGAATACGGCGGTCTGCCCGGTCGCCAACGAAGCGCACGCGATTATCCAACGAAAACATATCCAATGGGCCAGGAATTGGGTCCGATTGACCGGCAGTGGAATACACAACCCGGGGAATGTCTGACCAGGTCAAAACAGCAGCAACCCCTTCTAATGCCCGTGCTTTTGATGTGTCTATCTTGATAATTTTTGCATGGGCAACTGGGCTGTGTAAAATTTTTCCGACCAACATACCCCGCAGCTCAATATCTGCCGCAAATGCCGGTTTCCCTTGAACAAGCTTAATGGAATCCACTTTCTGTTCAGGTTTTCCTACTGTATGAAACTCGCTGGTTTTTGAAGTAATCTGAACCTTAGGAGCTACTTTCGTTGTTACAGCCGGTAACCCAGGTGAATATGCTTCATCACTTTGAAGATTGGTACCTCCGGCGGAAGCAGCCATCCAATCATCCATTGTAATGCTACCTTCACCGATGGGGGGGACAGATTCGCCCCGTAACACGGCTGCGGCGCGCATAACTGCTTGAACTGGTTTCAAATAACCCGTACAGCGACATAATACGCCGGAAATAGCTTCCCGAATTTCAACTTCTGTCGGGTTGTTGTTGCGTTCCAATAAAGATTTTGCTGCCATTACCTGTGCCGGAGTACAATATCCGCATTGAATAGCGCCTGTCTCAATAAAAGCTTGTTGAATTGGATGCAATCCTTCTGTCTTTTTCCATCCCTGCTCAGGATGCTGACCTATTCCCTCGATAGTTTCAATTTTATGCCCCATAGCCTGGGCGGCCAGCATGGTACAAGAATTTACAGGGACACCATCCAACAAAATTGCACACGCTCCGCATTCACCGTGATCACATCCACCGTATTTAGCGCCGAAGTAACCTTCCCTGCGGAGCAAATCCAATAGGGTCATGCCCGGGTCATGTTCAAACTCAAATTTATTCCCATTTATTTCAAATATGCTTTTCATAGCAGCCCCTTCCCACCAATAATCCCCGTTTGTGGAACAAGCCGGTCAATGATCACTTTGATTGCTGACTGCTGATATTCGGTGTATCCGTTCTGGTCCAATGCTGCTCCATAAGAAATTCGATTGAAAATATCACTTACCATATTTTTGGAACCATCAGATCCAAGCATGGGCGCTTTCCCGCAACCGCCAAACACCACCCGAATTTCGCCAGATTCCCACTTCGCAGTGGTAACAAAAACCAGCGGCTTATCTTCAGGTGAACGAGCAATATCATCATAGTTGGTTTCTAACGGGAGGGGAAATTCTAGTCCAGTGATGAGTTCACCTGGAACTTTTTTCCGATCCTCAGTAAGCCATTCTCCCAGGAAAATAGAATTGCTATTTGGTTCCCAGGTTATCTTAGCATTTAACGCAAGAAAGCAGCCCAATAATGGTGACGCTCCATCAGAAGAAATCAGAACACCGCCTACCGTTGCAGTTCTGCGAAGATTGATGTTCGCTTCACGGCGGGCAGCATTTCTTAATCCGCTAGGCAATTCTGGGTTTTCAACCATATCCTGCAAGCGAGTCATTGAGCCAATTGTGCAAATATTTTGTGAAAAACATATCCCATTCAATTCAAGAGATTGTAGGTCAACTACGGCAACCGGGGATTCAGTTAATCGGCTGATAATTGTTCCTCCAGCTAGAGGAATTGTTTCCGGAGATGCCCTTTTCAGAAGCGCAAGCGCTTGCTCAAGGTTGTTTGGTCTGTGATATTCGATGATCATAAATCCTCGCTTATATAAATTGCTGGAGAAACACGAACAACATTCTGCAGCCTGATTTTGTTGCTAATCCTGCGCAAAAGTATCGACTAATAATTTGATATCTCCGCCAACAGGGAACAGGATAGGGCATGTACACCCGTATTTCCGATACTCTGCCACTTTCGCCCGAGCTTCATCCGGAGTTCCTGACGCAGTGATGTCCTCAATAAGCTTGTCCGGCACCAAATGTTTCGCCTTATTTATTTGTTCCTTAGTTGCAGGCCATCCTAAGACAGATTGAATCTCTTTTACAATATCCTCTGAGACACCAGACGCCTTGGCAATATGCGGCTGTTGGGCTAGATATTGAGTCAATAACCCGCGAGTGTAGTCAAAAGCTTTGTCATGGTCATGATCTACGGAGCAAACCACCAATTGCGGCCGATCCATGTCATCCAGCGTCTTGTTTGCCTTCTTTAACCCGGCTTGAAGAAGGTCCAAAGCCTTTTCATTATATTTCGGGGCTACGCAATAGTTAAGTACAACTCCATCAGCAATTTCGCCGGTCATTTCCATCATTTGATCACCGGTAGCGCCAATCATTATCGGAACATTGCGCGGTTCCCGCCGGCCGTGGACAACATCCAATTCAATGCCATCTACATGAATAAATTCGCCATGGAAAGTGACTTTTTCCATATTGAGAAGTCGTTTCATCACAGTGACAGTTTCCTTCATAGCAAGCAATGGTTTACGCCGCTCTATTCCAACATTGCGAGCCAGCGGGTCCCACCATGCGCCAATACCGCAAATAATCCGATTGGGCGCCAGATCATCCAAAGTCAGGTATGTAGCGGCTAAAAGACCAATATTTCGCGTCCAATTATTAATCACACCGGACCCTACTTTAATTTTTTCTGTAACTGCTGCATAAGCAGCCATCGGAACAATTGCATCCCGAACCAACCGGCTTTCTGCCTGCCAAACCGCTTCAAATCCCCGCTTTTCAGCATATCGAACAAAATCCAATCCTTCTCTTAGATTATGCTCATCCTGCAAGTAAAGTGCAAATCGTTCAGCCATTTTTCCTCCAAATGAGATAGGGTATTTGACAAATCAATTATATATTAGCTTGCTGAGTTTGGTAGCGCTGAAGCATTTCCAAATCCTCAGGAAAATCAAGATCCAAGCCTAATGTCGGGGTGGCGATGATTTTTAAACTGATATTAAATTTTTTGGCCTGTTCTGAGTGTTTGGGAAAAGAATTATCCCCAAATTGATAGTCAATAAGACCAGTTGGTTTGACCAATAAAGCATTGGTACCTTCGTTCCGCCGATCCGGGGCAATTACGATTACTGGCGAAATATCGGACTGCTTGATTATCTCCTCAACGTCTTCTTTGGTGAGGAGCGGTAAATCTGATGGAATAATTAGCACTCCCTGAGCTCCATACACTTGAGCAACCATGGTAGCACGATGCAAAGCTGTATTCAACCCTGGATGCCCGTCTTCCATAACGGTTCGGGCGCCTTGTTCTCGGGCCAATGCCAAAACGCCAGTGTCGCTGCTAACTACCAGGATTTGTTGAATTTCCGGTACCTGACGCAGAATATTCATGGTGTGACTTAGCAGCGAGAGATTTAACATCTCACGCTCATCTTCAGATAACACACCT
>JBAWYZ010000257.1:0-3830 GCA_037143255.1 Leptolinea sp.
GTTTTGTTTTAACCATAACCGGTACTTCAAGTACTGGTGACAGTATTGGCCAACTACCGCCCAGAATGCCTTAGAATGATTTTTCTGCTTCAAATGCGCCAGTTCATGGACCACAACATAATCCAATACTTCCGGTGGAGCCATGATCAATCGCCAATTGAAATTCAAAGTACCTTTAGTTGAACAAGACCCCCATCTAGTGCGTTGGCTACGAATGGAAATACTCACTGGTCGGACACCCATTTGCGCTGAGCGGATTTGCACCTGCTGGGTTATGGCCGCTTCAGCCTGTTTGGCAAGCCATTTTTGCAGCAAAACCGCCGGTGTATTCTTCCCACTGACAACGGTGATGTGATCAGGGAAATAATTAACCTGTTGACGTTCGAGCATCCCGGCAGATCTGATTATCAGCGGCACACGCTTCCCCTCCAGTAATATCTGCCCTTCAGGCAAAGCCTTTTTATCAACTTTTGTTTTTCTTTTGCGTAGTTTTTCTTGTTTTTCCAGAATCCAGGCGGCATATTCCCGCAGTAATTTTTCGGGATGGAGGAGCGAACCCTCAGGTAAAACAACTTCCACTCTTTCAGCCGTAACAGAAAGACGCCAACGCTGCGCCCGGTTGGAAACACGCACCAGGTAAGGGACATAATTTGTCCCCAATAGAATGGATTTGGAGGGTTTGTTAGAATCTGCCATATTTTTGTGATATCCAAATGATTATGATAAAGTTAATCTCTCTTGCTTGCAACAATCTTACCTGAAAATAAGAAAGTCAAGGCGCTCATGTTTGAAAAAATTATCCCTGATATTGTGGTTTCCCGGTTACCAATATATCTGCAAACATTGCAACGATTCGAGAATGAAGGGAAAACTACTACATCTTCTCAAGAGCTTGGGGAGCGCTCCTGCATCAACGCCGCCCAAGTTCGCAAAGACCTCTCTTTCTTCGGCGAATTCGGGAAACAAGGCAGCGGCTATAACATCACTTATTTAAGCGACCAGATACGCTCCATCTTAAAGATCAACCGGGTATGGGATGTCGCTCTAGTCGGGGTTGGCGATCTGGGACATGCCATTGCCCGGAACCCTGGTTTTACCGAACGCGGTTTTCGGATAGTTTTTGTTTTTGACAATGACCCGGCGAAAATAAATCCGAAAATTGGTAAACACACAATTCTTCCAACCGAGACAATGGTTGAAACCATAAAGAACGCCGATATCAGCGTTGCCCTGATCACCGTCCCTTCCCGCGCCGCCCAGGCAGTTGCCGATCAATTGGTGCAGGCTGGAATCAAAGCCATTCTAAACTATGCACAGGCTTCTCTCAATGTTCCAGATCATATCCGTGTGGAAACCGTCAGCCCAATTTTGCAGCTTCAGCACATGATGTATTACTTATAGAAAAGCTGGAAAACTCACGCATTTTACTCTTCTATACAAACGGCAGACTTCTCCGCAACACATCCCGCATGGATTGGGCTTTCGCTGCACCCTCGGCGGTACAAGTTAGCGGATTATCCACCATATACGCCGGTATTCCCAGCGCTTTGGTCAGGTATTTATCTACTCCGCGCAACAATGAGCCGCCACCGCACAGCGCTACCCCGCGATCAATAATATCGGAAAGCAATTCAGGAGGAGTTTTTTCCAGCACCTTTCGGGCTGTATTGACCACGTCAGTCATTGGGTCATGCAAAGCTTCCATGATATCGTCTGTAGTCAGGTTTACCGGTCGTGGCAACCCGGAGACCTGATCCTGACCTTGCACTTCCATGGCCTGCTGCTGCTCCTGCGGAATAACCGAGCCAATTTTTATCTTTAATAATTCAGCAGTAGGCTGGCCAATAATGACGCCAAATTTCCGCCGAGTATAGGTAATAATGGCTTCATCAAAAAACAGACCACCCGCCTGTGAAGTTTCAGCGGAAACGATGGAATACATGGAAAGAACCGCCGCCTGCGTCGTTCCACCTCCCAAACTAATGACCATATTCCCTGTCGGAGTACTTATCGGCAAATCAATCCCAAGCGCTGCCGCCAGTGGCTGCTGAATGAGTGTGACATCTCGCGAACCTGCCCCCAGGCAAGCTTCCTGCACTGCCCGGCTTTCCACGCTGGTAACGCCGTAAGGAACTGTAATCATAACTCGCGGACGGAAAAGAAAGAGCGGCCCGCTAATTTTCTTAACCAGAAACCCCAATAAATTTTCGGTAATTTCGTATTCAGCAATAACGCCGTGCTGAAGCGGTCGAATAACCTCGATGGAGTCAGGAACACGGCCAATCATATCGCTGGCTGCCTGCCCCCATTCAACCATTTTCATCTCATCTGGAATAATGGCAACAACTGTTGGTTCTTGCAGAAGAATTTGGTTACCTTCGGCAATCACAATATTCATCGTGCCCAGGTCAATGCCAAATTCACGGGTAAAACCGGGCATAAATTAGCTTCCTCTCATTATTATCAACGGTTTTTCTTTTGATTTCTAAACCGTCTTGCCGCATCCAATCGTAGATTTGAACGCCGGATGGCCGACTGAATTACCAGGTACTCATCCGTTTGAGTTTGCGGAATTTTTTGTAACGCTTCTTCAGCTCGCTTGCGAGCCTGTTCTGCGCGCTGAATATCAATTTCGTCCACATTTTCGGCAGCATCCGCCAGAATTGTCACCTGGTCTGGTTGAACTTCAGCCACGCCGCCGGCTACTGTAAAAAACTGCTCATCCGTTTTGGTCTTTAAAGAAATTACTCCGAAACGCAACAATGCAAGCACCGGTGAATGGTTCGGCAGGATGCCCATATCACCTTCCATACCAGGAAGGTTGACAATATCAACTTCCCCCTGAAAGACGATGCGGTCCTGCGAAACAACTTCACAACGAATGGGCATCTTTACTCCTTACCCGGCTAATGTCTTGGTTTTTTCTATGGCATCTTCGATTGTGCCCACCATACTGAAAGCCTGTTCGGGAAGATCGTCATGCTTGCCATCCAAAATCTCGCGGAAGCAGCGGACGGTCTCTTTCAGCGGGACATAGCGCCCTGGAATGCCTGTAAACTGCTCAGCAACAAACATTGGCTGGGAGAAGAATCGCTCGATTTTGCGGGCGCGGGAAACAATAATCTTATCTTCTTCGCTCAATTCATCAATACCCAGAATGGCGATGATATCCTGCATGTCTTTGTAACGCTGCAAGATGCGCTGCACTTCGCGGGCTGTGTTGTAATGGTCATCCCCCACAATCTTGGGGTCTAGAATCCGTGAAGTCGAAGCTAGCGGATCAACCGCCGGGTAAATGCCTTTTTCTGATATTGCTCGCTCCAGGGCAATTGTGGCATCCAGATGCGTAAAAGTGGCCACCGGGGCTGGATCAGAATAATCATCCGCCGGAACATAAACAGCCTGCATCGATGTGATGGAACCTGTCCGAGTTGAGGTAATGCGTTCTTGCAATTCGCCCATTTCTGTTGCCAGGGTCGGCTGGTATCCTACCGCTGAAGGCATGCGCCCTAAAAGCGCCGAAACTTCAGAGCCAGACATGGTAAAGCGGAAAATATTATCAATAAACAATAGCACATCTTTGCCCTGATCGCGGAAATATTCCGCCATTGCCAGAGCAGAAAGCGCCACCCGCAAACGAACCCCGGAGGGCTCATTCATCTGGCCGTAAACCATCACGGTGTCTTTCATAACCCCGGATTCAAGCATTTCTCGGTACAACTGCGTCCCCTCGCGGGTACGTTCACCAACACCGGCAAAAACCGAATTCCCCTGGTGAACAGTCGCAATCGAGCGGATCAATTCCATAATGATAACGGTCTTCCCCACCC
>JBAWYZ010000258.1:0-3816 GCA_037143255.1 Leptolinea sp.
CCCAAATTCTTCCGCCGCAAGCTTGACCAAAGGTCGATTTTCAACTGCAGCTGTATTCAAAACAATTTTTTCAATGCCAATTTTCATCAAGCGCCGCATATCATCCACTGTCTGCACCCCTCCACCGTATCCAAAGGGGATAAAACATTCCGAGGCAATATCCTGCAGCAATTCAAACGAAGGAGGACGGTTATCTGTGCTGGCAGAAATATCCAAAAAGGTCAGTTCATCCACCTCTTTATCATTAAAAATCCGCACAATATTGATGGGATCACCAAGATAAGTAGGGACTTTAAATCGAATTGTCTTCACCAACCCGCGGCCACGTAACAACAAACAGGGAATTACACGGGTTCCAATCAATTCTTCACACCCCGGCAAAATTCTGCAAAACAATTAACCCGAACTTATGACTTTTTTCCGGATGAAATTGCATTCCAACAACATTTTCGTTACCAATAATAGAAGCAAAGGGATAACCATAGGTTGTCTTGGCAATGATGTTTTCTGGTCTGGTACATATCAAATGATACGAATGGACAAAATAAAACCTCTGATCATCTGGAAGACCAAACAGGTAGGGATGATTTTGTTCTATCTGAAGGACATTCCATCCCATATGGGGGACTTTCAGATTTTGATCTTTGTCATCAAAACAGAACCGAATGGTCTCCCCATCAATCCATCCCAAACCTGACAATTTGCCCTCTTCGCTCCGGCTGGTTATCAATTGGGCACCCAGGCATAATCCAAGCACCGGAATTTTATCTACCAACGCTTTTTGGTTTAACAGCGGAATCAATCCATGTTCCTGGAGATTGCGCATTCCAGTATCAAAAGCGCCAACACCGGGCAGGATAAGCTTATCCGCTTGACCAATCACCAACGGATCATTCGTTACAACCGAAGAAAAACCGGCTTTTTTCAGCATATTCCGAATGGAGCCCACATTCCCCATTCCATAATCCACAATTACAATCAATCGGTTTGTCATCTTTCAAATAAGGATTGCACCGGTAGAAAAATAAATTATACCTTCAGAATGCCATTTTCTTAGATGTCATCACCGTGCTATAATTTTTTATCAGACGCTAATGAATATTAATCCGCAAAACGTATTTTTACTGCTTAGTTCTATGCCAGGCAATCTGGCGTATTACTTGATTCTTATTTATTCGCTCGTAGCAACCCTGCTGATAGCGCTGAATGGGTTTCGCATCGGCCGTTATCCCCTTCCTTCCAGAACCTTTACCGGTATTGCCATTCTATTCGCCGCGGCAATCCTACCAATCGCCGCATCGTTCATTAATCAATCTTCGGGTTCACAACCAGAAGCTCTCTACCCAGTTTTGGAGCGAACATCGCTAGCCTGGTTGATGATCTGGACAGCATGGTTGTGGCTCGCTCCACGCCGGTCAACATATTTCGACCTCGCAGCAGCAATACTTTCAATTCTCTTCCCGGTAATTATTACCATTCTTGTCAATTATTTTCCTTTGAATGGCAATCCATTCAATGCGTCCCCTGCCGATATCATCTGGCACTTTATGATTATTTTAACCACTTTGGTTTTCACAGGCATTCTCATTCGCCGTCAAACCCCAGCCGGAGCTTATGGGGTTGGGATGCTAGTCCTCATTCTAACGGGATTCACCATTAGTTTGATATTTATGACCGCTAATGGCAACATCAGCGGAGCAGCAAGATTGGGTGTTTTGTGTGCTCTCCCGCTGCTGCCAGTTCTTGCTCTTCGGCAGGAATTGCTTGCTCCAACTCCTCAAACCCCAACCGCCTTTGATAATATTATGACGCAGGTTGTTGTGCAACCACTGCCTGATCAAATCAACACCTGGCTGGATGCTGCCGGTAGTTCAGATCCTATTCGCCAACAAGAGGAAGTTGCCCGGATTCTTTGCCAGGTACTGGACGCCAGCGCCTGTATCCTCCTCAAACTATCTGAAAGACCCGGCATTATCCGGTTGACCTCTGGTTATAACTTATCCAACAAATCTTGGATTGAAACGAAAGAATTATCCTCTGATGGTATTCCAAAAACTGCACAGAGTGTAATTGACAGCATTCCATCCGTTTTTCGGAAAAGCGCTGGATCATCCTCCGAAACTGACCGGTTTTCCGCATTGCTGCAATTGGTAGATATTTATTCTATGGCGGTAATTCCCATACACGATTCAACGATCCGGTGGGGAGCGGCAGTCTTATTCCGCTCGACTGGTTCTCCATCATTCCAGGAAGATGATCTTCTTCCTTATTCTCGAACTGCAGCCGCGCTGGCAAATATATTTAAAAACAATGAGATTGCAAAGAAAGAAAAGAATAACATCAGCAGATTAACTACAGAAATCAACATTCTACAAGAAAATAACCACCTATTGCAAACCAAACTCGATGCGCTGCGGTTGTCTGCCGTTCAGGTATGGTCGGAAGCAGATTTAAATCAAGTTCTCAACTTGCAACAAGCATCCCAATCTGAAATTGACCGCATCCGCAACGAAAACCGGCTTCTGCTTCAAGCCCTGGCTGAAGAACGGGAAGTCCAAAAGCCCGGTCACTCCAGCCCCCTCTCTGAAAATATTGAACACGAACTGGCAACCGCCAGAAAAGACTTGACCCATTTACAAAATTTGCTAAACGATTCGCATCATCAAGTGGAAGAAATGGAGAAACGAACCATCTTTTCAACCAGTTCCGTTGAACGCCTACGCAAGTACAGCGCCCTGACAACCCAAATCCGGAATCCAGTAGCAGCCATTACTGGGTATGTAGATATTTTACTTTCAGACGGTGAAACTCCACTGGGGTCCCCGGATGATCATTCCACACTGGACAATTTAGAGTCATCTCTCTCGCGATTGCGTCAAATTATGGATGAACTTGCCAAAATCAATGTTCTTGAAAGCGGTGTGATTGATATGGAACCTGAATCCATGGATATGGGATCTGCCATCGATCAGGCTGTTGCCAACATATCACCTTCTTTATCCGATAAAGGAATTTCCTTAAAACTGAGCTTGCCAGAATATTTGCCAGCCATGCAAACCTATCATGAAGCCTTACAAAAAGTGATCATTCATCTTTTGGATAATGCAGGAAAGATCACCCCCCCGAATGGGACAGTTGAACTTCGGGTAGATATTCATGAAGAAAGCGCCGAACCTTATTTACTTATGGAAATAAGCGACGGCGGCGGCGGAATTGCTGCGGAGGATTTGAAAAAAGTATTCCTCCCGGTCAATCAAAAAAATGGACAAACGATTCAAGGCCTTGGAGAAACGGACAATGGTCTTTCAGCAGCAAAGACGCTAATTGAAGCCCACGGGGGCAGGATGTGGGTTGATAGTAACCCGGGCATTGGCACAACTTTCTCCGTTTTGCTGCCAATCGTATTTCATAAACCTCAGGATGGTAAGTAATTTATATGAACCGGAATCCATCATTATGGGAGGGTTTAGGGGCTGCATTGCTGATGGCTTTGCTGGTTACAGCAGGAGTTATTCTTGCTGGCCTTGAAAACCCTAGCAGACAACTTCCCGCCATCAAAACTGAAAGTCCGCAAATTTCAGATACTATCTCTGTCTCCTACAATACGCCAACTCAATTGACATTTCCTACCCCCTGTGCGCCGCCGGAAGGATGGAAACCATATATTATGCTAAGCGGCGATTCCCTGGAATTATTGGCTGGAGAAAGACTGACCGATATCGGTGAGGTGATGGGCGCAAACTGCTTATCACGCCCTGGTGCGCTGCCCGGAACGTCCATTTTTCTTCCGCCGCGACCCCCAACATTAACCCCCAC
>JBAWYZ010000259.1:0-3795 GCA_037143255.1 Leptolinea sp.
CATGATTTTCATAAAGCAATCTCAATTCAGCCGGATTTCGGAATTGCTCAAAAAAAAGAATAAGAAAATAATAGATTATGCAGTGTATTGCCAGATTGTTTTACCTGAAAACTTAAGGTATTCGTGACAAATTGTTTTGAACTAATCTCATTTTGTAAAATATTGGTCATTGACTATTCTTCCCTGTCTGATTTATACAGGACATACGTACTCGTATTCCGTTTCCACTTGCAAGCGAGCAGAAAGGCATTTACGAGGTGTTTGATGTAGATGAGCCTGTGTAGGTATAATAAATTTCAGGAATTTTGAATGCTACTGTATAAAAGTCCTGAGGAAGGAATAAAGAATGAAGCCACGAACTCTGAAAAATTTCATCATATTTATCACTGTTGGATTCGGGCCGGTGATATTTGTCTACGGAATACTCTTCTTTGGGCTGTTAGTCAATATTGGCATCACGCTTACGGATATTTCTTCGATTAGTCTGCAATTCGCCCTCCTCTTGACGCTACTCCTTGCATTTCTAATAGCCGGTCTTTTGGGCAGTTATTATTTTTTCAAAAAAGCCAACGCCTGGCTGATAAAAACATTTATCCTTTATGGCTTTTGGTTTGCCTTGATTATTATCCCTATCTTTTTACTATTTACATCATTGGCGGGCGCCTCGATGGCAGCCGTTGACGGTTCTTTACCCAGAAATAGTTTATTGCTGGCAAGTGGGCAGGAATCTTTATTGATGCTGCTATTTGCCCAACTTGGCATAATTCCATGGGTAGCCGGGGCTGTATGGGTGTTGAATCGCATAGAGAACACGCAACGAGCTTCTAATATTTAATAATACGCTATTCAATAGGGAGCGTTTTCCTCAGTTTGATAATGTAGATTAACGTATCGTCTGAATTCTCATCGGGTAAAATTGTCTTGATCGGAAGGATTGCTTTGATATCCAGTTTTCTATTGATAGTTATCGCGTTCGGCGTTTACGGAATTGTACATTCCTTGCTGGCCAGTTTCAAGGCCAAAGACCTGGCAGAAGCCTGGCTGGGACCGGTTGGCCGTAAATGGTTCCGCATGGCATATAACATTTTCGCCACCATCAGCCTGCTGCCAGTGTTGGCGCTTGCTGTCATTCTTCCTGATCGGGCGTTCTACAATGTCCTCTCTCCCTGGAGCGTAATATTATTTTTAATGCAACTGGTTGGAGTGGGTATCAGTATTTTTGCAGTAGCGCAAACCGACTTGTTGCATTTTGCCGGTGTGAGACAGTTGGTTGAAAAAACAGACGCAACTGCTCATCATCATTTGGAAACCGGTGGCTTATACCGCTATGTGCGGCATCCTATTTACAGCGGTGGGCTGCTCTTTTTATGGGCATCCCCAGAAATGAGTTGGAATTCGCTGGCGCTAAAGGCGGCGTTCACTCTTTATTTTATTTTCGGCGCGATGGTGGAGGAGAAGAAACTGGTAAGCGAATTTGGGGATGCTTATCGTGCTTATCGTATGCGGACGCCCATGCTCATTCCAGGGTTGAAGAAACCCGCCTGAAGCAGAATTAGACTACAACCCAATGCCATTGCTATGGATTTCTCTTGCCTTTCTTGCCGGTGCAGTCGTTCCTATTTTCTATTCCATCTCGTGGCAGGCGGCTGCGGTTTCAGGCGCTATTTTCGGAGGGGTGGCTTTATTCGAAGCGCGTTTGCTTTCACGGTTTGCATCCTACAACTTCCTGAGAAAATCCCTGCCGGTGCCATTGATGCTGCTGGCGGCTGGTTTTACATTCGGAATGCTGCGGGGAGAGACCGGCAAACCACTGTTCAGCCCCGCTGACCTGGGCTGGTATCATGGCAGGCCGGCAGTCACCCTGCTGGCAATAGTCTCGCAGCCCATTGAACAACACGATCGCAGTACCTTGATGACCGTGTCAGTAAACGAAATACTTTTCCCCGACTCCGCCCCGGTTGTGGTCAAAGGGGATGCCATGCTTCTGCTCCCGGCCGGCAGCGATTATGCTTATGGGGATCGACTGGAAATATCCGGCAACCTGGATGCTCCACCTGAACGGGAAGATTTTTCCTACCGGCAGTATCTGGAAAACCGGGGTGTCTATTCCTATATGACCTATCCGCGCATTCGGCTGTTGAAACAAGACGCCGGCAATCCGGTGATGGCAGTTATCTACCAATTGCGAGATCAGATTGCATCCACCGCGAACAAAGTTGTTCCGCAACCGCAGGCGGCATTTTTGAGCGGCATTCTGGTCGGGCGGGATGAAGCCATTCCTGATTCGCTCAAAAAAGCTTTTCAGGCGACCGGCACAAGTCATCTGGTAGCTATCTCCGGTTTTAACATCACAATATTGAGCGGCTTGATCCTGGCGCTGACTATGTGGTTGCTCCCGCGCAGTTGGGCTGTTTTCACGGCAATATTTTTGGTAGCAGCTTATTCCATTATGGCTGGAGCAAATCCTTCGGTAGTGCGGGCGGCGGTGATGGGGGGGTTGGCAATGGTGGGCAAGCTGATCGGGCGCACCAAAACGGCCGTTAATAGCCTGGGGCTGGCGGCAGTCGTTATGGTGATGCTCAACCCGCTCATTTTACGGGATATCGGTTTTCAGCTTTCAGTGCTGGCTACTGGCGGCATTCTGGTGATCGGGGCGCCCGCCAATGACTGGTTTATCCGGAAGACAACCCGGCCGGGAAATTCGGCTGAGATGAACACGGGATGGAGTAGTATTGGCGAATTTTTCATTATTACGCTGGCAGCCCAGATTGCAACTTTACCGGTGCTGCTCTATAACTTCCACCGCTTCCCGGTTATCGGGCTACTCGTCAATCCTTTGGTGCTGCCGGTGCAGTCCGCGGCTATGACGCTGGGCGGCGCTGCGGTGATAGCCGGGATGGTGTTTCTTCCGCTGGGAAAATTTCTGGGGCTCATCGCCTGGGTTCCGCTGGCATATACCACCCGCGTAGTCGAAATATTTTCCGATCTGGGGAAAAGTGGTTCCCTTTATTTGAATCTCGATCTTTGGCAGACGGTAGGACTGGGTCTGACACTGGCGCTGGCTGTGATCTTCTGGAAACAGTGGACTGCCCGGGCGGGCATGGTTTTGCTGCCGGCTTCCTTTATCGGGCTGACCGGCGTGCTGGCCGTGCTTCTCAACGTCATCCTGCTTTATCCGGATGGGAAACTGCATGTTGAGGTATTTCGGCAGGGGAGTGACCTTTCAACATTTATCCATTCGCCTGGTGGGCAGCGTATTCTGGTGACGAATCGCCCGGGAGACAAGGATTTGACCGCTTTTGTTGACCGGCGTTTACCAATTTTGCAAAAGAAGTTGGATATGGTTGTCATTCCGAACCCCTCGACCAGTTCTCTCGTTGGCCTTCTGGATAGTCTTTCTCATTTTCAGCCGGGTTGGACGCTGATTAACCCGCAGGCTGGTGGGTATCGGGTGCAGACCAGGCTGGATACCGCTTTATCAGATGGCGGGATCAGCCGGCAGGCATTAACAGCCGGCGTTCGTTTTGACCTGGGCGGCGGGGCTATCCTGTCAATAATTTCCGCTGGCGAAAACGGCAGTGGGATGGATATTGTGTGGGGAATACAACGGATAAGAATTATTTACGGCGAACCAGATATTGATAGTAAATTGGAATCGAATATGGCACATCCGGTTTATAGTACCATTTTGGATCATCCATCGGATGCGTTCAAGGCGGAAACCAGGACTATTTATTTAAGCGTTTCAAAAGAAGCCGCCGCTGGGATAGCTAATTACGCAGTCCCAGAGGGCGG
>JBAWYZ010000260.1:0-3792 GCA_037143255.1 Leptolinea sp.
TATAGCGGTTCCACGGTTTGAGCGCGCAACCAGGGATTGCCAAACATCTTTTCATGTAATTCCGAAAGATTACCGGGAGAATATAAAGCCGAGCCCCACTCATCTTTATTTTCAATTTTCGAAAACAGGTATTGAACAGCTACTGTCCCGGCGTTCAATTCAGGCGCCATGCGGAGCGTAGTACCATCGGGAAACGTCAACGTGGTGAGGATGCCTGCCCGCCAGCCGTAGAATCCGACAGAAAATTGTTGAACGGCCCAGCTTAGCTGATGATATAGCCTTTGGGTTGGCATAGCAACATGACTGATGGGATATTCTATTTCCAGTGGACTTGCCGGCTGGCCTGTGACCCAATGGCTGCGAAATTCCAATAGACTGAGCAATATCCGCGGGTTGATGGAATTTTCAATTGCAACTCTTTCAACCACTTCGGCGCCGGTATGCCAGCCGCTGCTGAGGTATTCTTTATAGGTGCTCAGAAACCCACCGTTATCATTGACGTATTTGTTAATATCAAAATCTAGCGCAGATGGCGAATAAACAACTTCACTATCAGGCATTAAGATACCGCCAGGCCCGGTATCTTTCAAATGATTAGGAATAACCAGCAGTTGTTTTGGGTTAAATAATCCAACATTTGGGATTTCTTGTGGAGAGGTGATTTCAAAACGTGGAACACCAAAGCGCACGGCCACGTTTGATAGAGTATCTCCGGCTTGCGTGTCATATAAAACCATTTTCTGGCTTTTGTTACTTCCCTCCGGGGTTGCTTCACTGGATGATGAATCCGGGGTAAACGTAAATGTTTCAGAGGGTTTCGCTGTCGGGGTAACTGGAACAGGAGTTTCAGTACTGGGAGGTTCCGTAGGATAGGCAGTTGGTAGAGGTGTATTGGAAGCTGTAATTGTGGATGTCTTTTGAACTTTAAGCGGTGTGTTGGTAATTTCTGGAGTTTTTACGGCCGTTTTTTCCTGAGAGGGATCAGGTGTTGATGGGGTTGATATTTGCAGAGGCGCCACGTGGCTACCAGCGCTTTTCACTGTTTTCTCAGAAATTGCAGGTTGGGTTACGGTTGGGGAAATTGCATGTTTTCGGGTAAACGCCGTCGCCGTAAGGTCAATAGGGTTAGTGTAAGCGGGTGCGCAGGAAGTAAGCAAAAAAGAACCCAGAAGGAAAAACGAAACAATTCGCTTACCTTTGGATTTGATTGTCTGGCTTCCGACCATCCCAGGCTTCCACAACCTGGTCTTTACGAGTAAGGGCACCGTCGTATTCCAATCCCTGGCCGGAGGAAACCCAGCCATCCATTTCAGTAGGAGTAGATGCATCTGCTGCAATCCATGTGCCATTATACCTTCTGGCGAAGTGTAGATGTGTGCCTGTAGAAACTCCGCCCTCGCAAGATGGATGGCCAATGGGCTCCCCGGCTTTTACATAAGTCCCGCGTTGCACTCTATCACGGGTTTCAATATGCATATACAACAGTGACCAGCCAGTCTGTTCTTTGCCGTCCTCGTCCAGGTCTTGAATAACCTGACCGTCTGCTGAACGGGTGATCCAACCATCCGCAGCCGCTACTACCCAATCATCTGAGGTATTGCACCCCAACATATCTCCGGGGGGTGCGAAGTCCAATGCTCCCCAGGCAGATCCATCCCCCCAGGAAGAATGTGGACCGGCAGTGAATGACCAACTGACTCCCTGCTCAAAGGGAAGCTGCAATTTGGGCTGATTCAAGTTGCGCGGCAATAAGGGTTCCATTCCGAGATCAAAAGGATATCCAAACAGCAATTGGTACTGGGTAATAAAACCGTGCTCTGCAATGGCTTTTTCCCAGGCCGGTCTGGCAAGCGCCTGACTGAAGAAATATTGCACACCAACAGTCCCGGCATTCACAGTTGGATTAGGGGTGATAAAACTTCCATCTACAAGTATAAAATGGGATAGTGCGTTTGCCTGCCACAAATAAAAACCTTTATTGAGGTTATTGGCAGCAAAACTTAATTGGCGGTATAACCCTTTACGGGTTGGGTCCTCGTACCCAAGAGGATACATAATTTGATTTGAGGAAGGCCGCGGGTTGGTCACCCAGCCGCCCATATACTCCAATAATGCGAGCAGCAGCCGTGGGTTGACGGAATAGTCACGGGCTACTCTATTGACGATCTCAACACCGGCTATCTGGACATCGTCAAACTTCTCGCTGTAATTTGAGAGATACCCCTGACGGCCTTCCAGAAAGGCAGCCGAATTGAAATCAGTAGCCGTTGGACCAAAAATCAATTCTGAATCTGGAATGATTTTGAATCCGGGCGCCTGGCCACTGGGGACGGGAACAGGAATGGAAAGCTCCTGCCCAATTCGCAATGAATCGGGGTCGTCAATCAAATTTTCTTCCAGTAATTGTGCCAGAGTAATGCCGTGACTCGCTGCTATTAAGCCTAATGTGTCATTTTGTTTGGCAACATAGTTATCAGGTTCACTGCGAAGTGCTGGAACTTTATGAGGAGCATCCGGAGTTGGTGTGGGAGGCGGGGCTCCAGGTACACGGGCAGGAATACGGACTGCCTGGGTGGCCAAAACAGCAGCAGTTGCCTGAATTTTTTCCTCATCCGTCATGACTGGTGAAAGCACCGTGCGGACGCAAGCAGATGAGACCAAACCGGCTAGCAGCAGAATTATCATCCAGCGCTTCATTGGTTGCAACGATTAATCTCCCATCATGGGCATGTGTTTTCCGCCCAGCAAATGAAGATGCAAGTGATGGACCGATTGCCCGGCATTGTCGCCGGTGTTGATGACTAATCGATACCCGCTATTTGTCAAACCTTTTTCGGCCGCGATTTTTTGGGCAACAAGTATGAGATGACCGGTGAGAATTTTTTCAGCATCGGTTAGTTGATTTACTGAATCTATGTGCTGATTTGGGACAATTAATATATGCACCGGGGTTCGTGGAAAAAGATCATGAAACGCGGTCGCATATTCATCCTGAAAGATTTTTTGGGCGGTTTGACGACCGGCGATAATTTCGCAAAAAATGCAGGTAAATGTCAAAAATAATTCCAGGGGATTAGTTTATTGTGCAATTAAAGCAGGGATTTCTCCCAGTTTTGGTTTGCAAACGATATCATAATAAGCTAACTCATCTGCCTTCGATAATTCGGAAGCCGTGGCTGCTGCTTTCCCGGTGAGACGAACCTCATCCAGTCGGTAGTAGGCGTCCGTATCCCAGAAACGGGGTAAGGTCATTAACGGATCAGCGGCGCCGCCTTCGGGTGCATAACCCGGGCGTAAAGCATCGGTTACATCTGCCTGAGGAATCCAGTTATACATCAATGGGCCGCGGGGAACAGTCGTAAAGCCTACTTTGTAGCCTGCTTCACGGGCAACTTCGGCGCCCCGTTTAGAGAACCCGCCGCCCGGCCAAATATAGGCAATCGGGGTGATATTAAAATTCTTCTGCATGGTTTCTTTGGCGCCAATAATTTCTCCCCGGATATATTCCTCGGTCGAGTTGTCGTTTATCGGGGTGTTGTGAACAACCCCATGCGCCTGGTGATCGACATAGCCTGCGGCAATCAGATTCCTTTGTTCATCCAACAAGTCCTTTGGATTATCAGAAACATTAATCCAAGAATTAATCACCGGCCATCCCCATTTTTCATAATAAGGTTTGAATTTTTCATCAAAGTAGGGTTGATGATGGCGGTCATCTACAATTAGTAGAACCGAACGGGAAGGTATTTTGGCGTTGTTATACATAAAATCGACAAACTGCTTCATATTAAT
>JBAWYZ010000261.1:0-3736 GCA_037143255.1 Leptolinea sp.
TTCCAAGCCAGCAGGCCGATTATCCTGAACGGAATAAACAGCGTAACAGCAGAGCCGGATTTAGCAGATCGAAGCATCCCTGTATCACTTGCCAGCATCAGTGAGATTGACAGGAAAACCGAAGCCGATGTGATTGACCGCTTTAATAAGGTACGTCCTCAAATATTCGGAGCATTATGCCAAGCTGTCAGCGTAGCACTGAAGAACATCCCCACCACCAAACTTGAGAGATTGCCTCGTATGGCGGATTTTGCATTGTGGGCCACAGCAGCAGAACCAGCATATTGCGCTTCAGGGGAGTTTATGCTGGCATATTCCGGGAATAGGCAGGCAGCGATAGATGAATCCCTTGCTTCGTCGTCTGTCATGGACGCAATTCTTCAAATGACAGGCGAGCAAAGCTTCAAAGAGTGGGAGGGTACATCAACAGAACTGCTCCAAATCCTAAATGAAAAAGTGGGAGATAAAACATCCCGTTCAAAATCTTGGCCGAAGGAGCCCAGTCATCTGATCCGGAAATTGAATAAAGCTGAACCGCAGCTCCGCAGTCGGGGGGTAACAATTGAGCATAATCGAAAATGGAACAAGCGCACAATCAAACTTATTAAAGCTTGTGAAGTTGCCGTCATTGCCGTCATGGTCGATGAAAAAGTACCACAACATGTTGGAAATACGAATAATTCAACCATGACGGCAATAAATAATTTCCCGTCATGTTCTGCAAAGTTGCCGTCATGCGATCAAGTTGCCGTCATGGTTCCGGCTGAATACCATGACGGCAATGACGGCAACAGCACCAACCATGACGGGAAGAATATAACTGCAAGTGGTTTCCCGTCATGGTCTAATACTGTTAAAAATCAGGCTGTTAAGGTAAATCATGACGGCAATGACGGCAATGACGGCATATTTACAACCTTTAATGATGCTGAAATTATTCCGATAAACTCAACAGAGCCACCAAAACCCAAAATGAGGATCGTGGTATGAAAACCATCGAATTTTATAATTCAATACGGCGCTCCGGTATATTCACGGAGCTTGAAAACGGTCAACTTGTTTTGGCCGGGGATGAGATATCACCCGGCCAGCTCCAGGAAATCCGGGACCGGAAACCCGAACTTATTGACTTCATGACCCGGATAAAGACCTGCACATACATCAGGGATAAAGAGAAGCTCTTTCAAATTGAGCCGTTTATCAAGGACAATAATATCCGGCGCATCTTCATTGATACTGAAACCACTGGTCTTGACCCCTTCGATAGTGACTTGTGCATCGTCCAGATCAACACCGGGATGAACTTTTATATCATTGATGTTGGAACCATCGGCATTGGTTCACATCTGGAGTTCTTTTATTCCGGTATCAGGAGCATTCTGGAAGATGAGACCATTTTGAAAGTGGGTCATAATCTGAAATTCGACCTGAAGTTTTTGGCCATCCACCTGTTCGGGGAATCATTTGACCCAAAAAACTTGTTTGATACATACCTGGCGGAGCAACTCATTACAGCCGGTGTGTCAGAGAAAGGTGACAATCGGTTAGATTCTGTTGTCATGAAATACACAGGGGAAGCACTACCGAAGGATCAACAGAAGTCTTTTGTAGCTGGCGAGTTGCTTACTCCCGACCAGATTAAGTACGCGCTCAATGACGTTGCTGCACTTGTTCCGGTATTCGAGAAGCAGATCATAACCCTTCAGGAACAAGGATTGATACCAACAGCATTATTAGAGTTTGGGATTATCCCAGCAGTAATGCGGATCGAATTGACCGGCATATTCATTGACCAGGCGGCGCTTGAACTGCTCACCAGCAGGATTGAGGGTGAAAGATCAGACAGCGAGAAAACCTTGAATGAGATGGTCACAAGAGCGCTGCCACCAGTGAAACAAATCGGGCTGTTTAATGAACCGGAACCGTCGCAAGTCAAGTTCACAAGTTCCCAACAGACTAAGAAGCTATTCAGTTCTCTGGGTTTTATCCTCGAATCAACTGACACAGCCACCCTGGGCCGAGTCAACCACCCTATCGCAGGTCAGCTCGTAAAATACAGAAAGCTGAACAAACTCATCACTTCTTTTGCAGCGAAGTTACCTGGGCACATATCACCGTGGACAAGCCGCATTCATTCTGACTTTCATCAACTGGGGACTGAAACCGGTCGCTTCACCTGCTCGAATCCCAACCTTCAGCAGATGCCCCATGATCAAGAATGGCGTGATTTATTTATTGCAGCACACGGTAGACAGATCATCACGGCGGATTACTCTCAGATAGAGTTAAGAATATTGGCTGACTTCTCACAAGATGCCATATTCCTGCAGGCATTCCGGAGCGGCCTTGACCTTCATAAACAAACAGCCAGCCAGGTGTTTAACACTCCATTTGAATCAGTCACAAAAGATCAGCGAAACGCAGCGAAGGCAATCAACTTTGGGCTGGTGTATGGCATGTCTGCTTCTGGATTGGCGCTGAGATTGAATATTCCAGAGCAGGAAGCTGAAGGGTTCATCACCCGGTATTTCAGAGCATATCCGGCAATTAAAGATTGCCTCCAAAAGATGGGCATGGGTGCTGTAAATGAGGGGTTCAGTATAACACCGTTAGGCCGGAAGCGTTTCTACAAACCAATTGACGGTTTTAGTGGTCAGAAATCCCGTGAAAGGCAAGGCAGAAATACTCCAATTCAATCAACATGCGGGGATATTCTCAAAACTGCTATTCTTTACATCTACCCGGCGCTTCCTGAATACGGTGCTAACATCATCAATCTGGTGCATGATGAACTTGTCATCGAGGTACAGGCAGAGAGGGCAGAGGCGCTCCGGGTGATTGTCAGGGATCGAATGATTCAAGCAGGCACTAAATTTATCAAATCCGTACCCGTGGAAGTTGATATTTGCATAGACACAAAATGGAAGAAATAGGAGAACTGTATTATGATAATTCAAGCAATAGACACACACCTACAGAACAGGGAACGAGATAAGAGAGCAATCCATTGTTTTCACCCGTCAAGCCTCCACAAATCTGTGAAGGAACTTTTAAAGATTTATTACGAGGGGGATACCAATACAGCTTTCCCTGCTCGAATATTGAGAGTTTTTGATAATGGTCACGGGGTTCATGAGAGACTGCAAAGGTATCTTATGGCGACTGGGATTCTCTTGCAGGCCGAAGTCCCGATTGAGAATGCTGACTTTGAGATCAAGGGGCATACTGACGGGATAGTTCAGATAAATGGTGTTAAAGGAATTCTTGAAATCAAAAGCATGAACGCCAGCGGATTCTACTCGCTATATGCGCCGAAAGATGACCATCTTATCCAAGTCAACATTTACATGTTTTGCACCGGTATTGAGCGAGCGGTTTTACTCTATGAATGCAAAGATAACCAGGAGCTTAAAGAATTTTACTGCAAACAGGATGCGGATATTTTGAATTCTGTACTCACAAAGATCAGGGAAGTTCAGGCATTGATTAAGAACAATATTGCATAAATTGACGTACCAATACCATTATCCCGCACCTAAAAAGCGCAACCTATAGGCCCAGGGCGATTACAGGAAGTTTGAACACAATTACAAGGAGTGTATTATGGGAACATCGGCAGGTTATTCATGGCCAGCAGCAGAGGATGAAAAATTTTCATCCCGCGAATCAGATGCAATCAATCGTATCCTTATTAAATTTCATGTGATGCCGGAAAATACATTTTGATACCATGTCG
>JBAWYZ010000262.1:0-3714 GCA_037143255.1 Leptolinea sp.
GTTCCAGCCAGGAAATTTGCGATGTATGCGCCAACCCGAAACGTGCCACCGGCTGCATCTGCGTGGTGGAGGAGCCGTTGGATGTAATTGCGATTGAATCAACCGCCGCTTTCAATGGACGCTACCACGTTCTTAACGGGGTGCTTTCCCCCATCGAAGGTATCGGTCCGGAGCACTTGCGCATCCGCGAATTGCTGGAACGGTTGCGTACGGAACCGGTGACTGAGATCATCCTGGCCACCAATCCGAGTATGGAAGGTGATGCCACTGCCTTGTACCTCAAGCAACAATTAAGCCAGTTGGGTATCCATATCACCCGCCTGGCCCGCGGGTTACCCGCCGGCGGCGACCTGGAATATGCGGATCAGATAACACTATTGCGCGCCCTGTCCGGCCGCCAGGAAATGTAGATTATTAATGCTACCTCTTCCTTTCAGAAGAGGTAGGTTGTGGGAAATACAATGAAATTGAAGATGTTTGGATTGCTAACGGATTATGTGCCACTATTCTCGCTTGAACGCGGGGATCAAGCGATCTTCCATGCCGGCTTTAACGGTGAAATACGGCAACCAGGCTATCCCGAATAATTCAGTATAGATGTCCTTCTTGGCTGGCGCAACGGAAATTTCTTGAATATCTTCCGCCACCTTTGCCCATTTCTCCAGAACATCCGCCTTTTCGCTTTCCTTATTCTTATCTAAAAGAGCCAATTGCTCTTCCAGCGCTGACAAATCACTCTTTTCCTGTTCCAGACGGGCGGAAGCTTCTTCTGCCATGCGGTGTTTGTTCAATGTAGATGATCCGCCAGAGAGAGCAGAACTCAATCCGCTTTTTTTGCCGCCGAACAACCTTAACAGTACATTACCGGCCACGCTAGCGCCTTTGACGATCTCATCCGTCCGGCGAGCGGAAAGAGAGCTTTGTTTCTGGTCAATTTCCATTTTTTGCTTTTTGATTTTGCCTGCAAGCGCCGAGACCTTGGTTTCAAAGGTTTGTTCAATTTTATCTATTTCAACTTTTGCAGCATCTTCGGCGGCATTCTTACAGGTAGCCAGAAAATCTTCCTTTTTAGTTTCAGGAGATGCAAAAACTTTCAACGATTTATTCGAAAGGATAGATATATTTCCCGTTCGGTAAGCCCAGTCTTCATAATCATTCTGAAATTGCGACAGTCGCCTGATTTCGCTCAACCAGCCAGGCAGGCCATCAAACATAACATTTGCCGGAGCCTGCTGTGCCCTCAATATCTTGAAATCTTGTTCGGGAAAAACAAAATCTTCCCAGGTGATCCGGCCGGACACATCTTCATCAACCAGACAAGCCAGCCGCCGAGAAAAATCCAGGTTGTAGCTGCGAGCCAGGTAATTGATTTGCAATTGACCAAACAGCGCCGGTTTGTAAACAAGACTACTATGTGGTGCTGAAACACCGGCTTTTTGGCTAGCCTGAGTAAATGACACATTTGCGGGCAGGAAAAATTCATCCATTCCCTGTGGAACACCCGGTCTTGTTGTTGTATATCCAACAGAAGAGGCTGTCTGGGCTTGAGGAGTGGTTTTTACAGCATTAATTGCATTGGGACCACTGCCAGTAGCACCAACTTCCCCGGCCGATACGGGTTTGGTAGCCGAAGATTTTACCCCTACAAGGGCATTTAATGCCGGGATCTGATTTCGGGTCATTGGACCGGCCAAATAATTCAAGCACCAACGGGTTTGGATCAATTCTGGCTTTTTGGAATGGACGTTTTGCACCAGGAAGACACGCTTTCCTAAACCGGAAAGCAATTTATCGATTTCACCACGGTCAATCCCGCCAGCCGCGCTGGTCAATCCGTCCAATAGACGGTTCTTATCCTGCTCTGTCTGCAAACGGCCGATCACCCAGGTTCCGGCATTGGAGAGCGCCTTGTAATCAAGGTCTACCGGGTTCTGGGTAGCCAGAACAAGCCCGACGCCGAAAGCGCGGGCTTGCTTTAGCATCCGCAAAATTACTGTACGAGATGGCGGGTTGGCCACCGGCGGTAGGTATCCCATAATCTCATCAAAATACACCAATGCGCGCAGGCTGCTGGTGCCACGTTGGCCACGCATCCACGACTCGATGGCCGCATACAACATGGTGACAAAGAACATGCGCTCACCTTCGCTGAGGTGCGCAATATAGAAAATACTATGACGCGGATCTCCATTTGGTTTATACAATATATTTTGAATATCCAGCGAATCCCCTGTTAACCAAATTTGAAAAGAGGGCGAAGCCATGAAGTTATTTAACAACATGGATAATTCAAACCGATCTTTTTCAGGGAAAAACCCGTCCACCGGCAAAGCTCCCAGGCGTTCAAAGGGAGGGTTTTGAACCTGCAAAATCAAGTCGGACAACTGCAGGGTTTGACCTTTACTCCAGGCAGTCTCCAGTAGATTGGAAACCAGAATATGCTCACGTGAACGCAGTGGATCTATATTCGTTAACCCAACCAAACCTAACAAGGCTGCCACGATGCTGGCAATTTTTTCTCGAAGTATTTCCTCGTTACCCGACCAGGGAATATCCGGCGATTGAAAAGAAGCCAGAATATTCACTGGCACACCTGATGAAGAACCAGGGGTATATATGGTAAATTCGACGGAATCCTTCAATTTCTGCAACTGCTCTTTTCCAAGCCCCCAGTCTGCCAATCCTTTCTTCCAGCTGTCAGCCGTCTCGCCAGCCAGGGCATCCACTGTTTTTCCCTCCCGGCGCGCTGAATCTGGGTCAATCCAGGGTTGAAAATCGGCGGGCAATAATTCGGGGAAGTGTAATAAAAGATTGGTCAAATCGCCTTTGGGATCAACCACAATGGCAGGGATGCCCTTTAGGGCGGCTTCTTCCAGCAACCCGATGCAAAACCCGGTTTTCCCTGAGCCGGTCATGCCGGTGATCACCGCATGGGTAGTAAGGTCAGCCGAATCATAAAGAAAGGGATCAGTTGTGACCTTTGCCAGTTTATTGTCAAAAATACGGCCAAGGTAAAATTTATTTTCGTCGCCCATGGTTTTCTCCCAGATAAAAGATTTCTTTTTGATTCTATCCTTAAAATTCAACCGTTACAACTTATTGAATCGTTAATCAGAGTCCGCTACAAATTCTGTTAATAAAACCTACCCCAGATAATTCAGACCCAAACAGGGAAGCAAAAAAGGGAATTTTACACAACGGGAGGGAGTCAAAAGCACAACCTCCTATGGGAATTGGGTTCCCTCAAGCTTCAAGGTTGCCTCCGGCCTTCTCATTACCCCACCTCACAACAAAGTCCTTTCCATTTGGCTAACAGTTGGTGCAACCAATCCAGAAGGGTCTTTCATCCTCAAGGCAGCGCCTTTTTGGGCGCATTAAAACAGGGAGAGGTCACTTAACCTCTCCCCGTTTACTAAAAGAATTTATGTTACGGAGCTGATGCCGAGAAGTAATCAACGAGGATTTGGGCTGGAAGATAGGTAGATGACATGACACCCAGACCAACCATTCCTCCTCCTTTGATATCATTATTTGAAGTTTTGCATTCCTTGCTTTTGTCACCTGCAGGGTCAGGAGAAACACAACCTTTAAGTCCATTAATTTCGTAGGATAAATTGGAACCAATACAACTAAATTTCGAGATATTGTCTTGTGCAGGTCTGACCTGCTTTGCTTTGGCGACACCCTTCTTGAGGGAAACATATGGGTTCTTAA
>JBAWYZ010000263.1:0-3701 GCA_037143255.1 Leptolinea sp.
CATAGGTACCTACCCAGGTCAGCCTGTTTAATAATGCGAATCGCAGATCCATTGCTGTTGTACCTGGGAAGTAGCTGGATCCCTGGCCGATCCCTTCCAAAATATGGGCATCACTGTTGCCAACCTGTGCCAGAGCTAATTGGGATGACAATGCGGCAATAGTTTTATTGCTGCGGGTATACACCAACCCACCATTGAAGGCTTCCACTCCAACCAAAACTTTGCTGGCAAAGGGATGATCGCAGGTTTCCCGGATAATATCAAAATTCAAGCTACAGGTTCCTTTTGCCAATGGATGGGCGGCGATGGCGATCCCACCCTGCTCACCGATCAGCATCAATGTTTCTAAAAATGATAATCCTGCCGGGATCCGTTTATGGATGAATAACGCAAGAACATGTCCCTGGGCTGAAGAAATTTCACAACCTGGAATTACCTGTAAACCGTAAGCCGGGGCTAAATCAAGCGCCTGATTTACTCCGGCCATGCTGTCATGATCTGTAATGGCAATGACAGCTAGGTGAGTGTTTTCGGCTGTATGCTTTAGTATGGCCGGGATGGTGGAAGTTCCATCATAGCTATGAATACTGTGTATGTGCAGGTCAGCGAGTCCCATACCATCTCCTTGAGGTTATTGAAATCATCCATTTCAGGATACGGCAGGAATGTTTACTTTTTAATAAGGAGATGTAAAGATTGTGTTACGAAAAGTTATTCGTTTGTTAATAATGCAATTTGTTAACATGTATTGCCGGTAAAACCCAGTCTTCCCATTTTCGATTATATTGGGGCAGGATTAATCCAATAGGAATTGGTGAATAGATAAAAAATCCCCGGGAAACCATCGCATCTTCAAGACTAATTTGTCGCAGAAACACACACCTAAATTGTTCCAACCCACAAAGCAAACTTCCCCGCCTACTCAAACACCAAAAACTCCTCTGATGCATTTTCGATATCCGTATAATAACCGCGGTAGGCAGGCGGTAAAAGTAAAGCCATTTGGAACATGATCTCCGCAGCGATCTGCTCACGCTCTTCCCTGGATGGAAACGGGGAGGTTACGCGCAGGCTAAAAGGCCGCCCTACCCGAATAGTAAATGGCGTTCGGGCAAAGCCCTTCATGTTCCGCCAGAAGTTTTCCCCACCATAGTATGCCACCGGCAAAATTGGCGCACCCGATTTGATAGCCAACGGCACCATGCCGGTCTGCCCTTTTTGCAGCACCCCATTCCCACTGCGCGTCCCTTCCGGGGCAATAGCCAGTATTTTTCCTTCCTTCAAAACGCGTAAAGCCTCTCGAAAGGCGTTCATATCCACCTCGCCGCGCCGAATAGGGATGGCGTTCCACAGGCTGAATAATGGCCCGAACAATGGGTTATTCCAGGTAGTATCCTTGACCAGAGCAATCACTGGTCTGGGTTGCAGATGGGTGAGCATGATGGGAGCTTCCAGAAAATTGACGTGATTTCCCACTAGAATTAATGGACCATGAGTTGGAATGCGTGCCAGGTCAGCGTCATCCACCTGGCACACGGTGCGAAAAATGCCTTTGATCGCGGTGTTGACAATCCCCACTGCTGTCAAATCAGACTCGCAAGCCAGGTTGGTATACCATTTCCAATGCTAACGGCAGCAATTCAATGCGAATGGACTTACCATTCTCGCAAACAGTCTCGCCATCAACATGGGCTGGGATGCCACCTTCCAATGCTTGGATTTCAAGGTGATTGGTCTGCAAAAAAGTAACATCCGGATCGCCTTGTTGGGTTCCTTTGGTAAACTTGCTAACCAGGGGGAGTAATTTGGAACGGGAAACCTGGTTGACCACGCAAAGGTCAAAGCGCCCATCGGATGGGTTGCTCATGGGTGCCATATAAAAACCGCCACCCATGCGGATGCCGTTCATGATGGAAACCATCAAGTACCAGCCGGTATGCTCGCCTTCAGGGGTAACCAATTGCAGTTTGGGAGCTTTGAAATATAGAAACATGGTCTTGAGAGCAGCTACAATGTAGGAAGCGAACCCGGTCAGAAACTTTAATTTTAGCGCTTCAAAACCGACCACAGCATCAAAACCAACCCCCACACCATTGCCGAAATAACGTCCGTTTGGAAAGTTGTCTCCATATACCCGGCCGATATCCACCTTGCGGCGTTGATTGGCGACAATACTCTGGCAGGCTTCTGCAATGCTAACGGGAATGCCCATGCTGTAGGCAAAATCATTGCCGCGACCCACCGGAATGACCGCCATTGTAGGGCGAGTGTTATTGACAGAATTAGATTCCAGGATGCCATTAATAATTTCGTTGGCAGTTCCATCTCCGCCAGCTGAGATAATGACATCATATCCTGCGGCGTTTCTTGCCAGTTCAAGGGCATGCCCGGGGTATTCGCTGCGCACCAAGTCATAATTCAGGTCAGCAGAACGAAAGAGGGCTTCAATTTCAGGAATGGATTTTTCGCCATGGCCACGACCGGAAATTGGATTAACAATTAATAGATATTTCAAGGGGATCTCCAATATTTGACATGAGATGGGGATAATTACATGATGAATGGAATTTGTACAACGCTTCAATTATAACTGGCAATAATCCATTAGAGACAAAACCCTGCGATACTTGTGCTTCATCCAGCTCTTGGTATAAGTCACTCATTCAAATGGCGTCAAACCATGCACGTATCACCACCAAGAGTTGAAGAGTTAGCCATGGGCTTCCCTGGTATTTTTCGCTGGCATTTATCAGACATCAAAATCCGTTATACTTAATCTGTGGATAATTCTTGCTCAAACAAGTATAAATGACCAAAATGAACTCAATTATTCTGGTTGTTGATAGCGATCTCAAGCACATAAATTTGATGCGCCATATTCTCGCACCAGAAAATTATAATGTTCTGGCTGTTCGAAGTGGTGAAAGGGCTGTTGAAATAACCGCAAGTGAACAACCCGCTCTCATTTTCTTGGAGATAAAACTGGAAGGGGCGTTAGATGGTATTGGTGTTGCCAGGCACATCCATGATTTTTCAGATGTCCCGATAATTTTCGTTTCATCAAGCGCCGAACCAGAGGATATATTGCGCGCTTTTAATGCTGGAGCGGATGACTATATCACCAAACCATTTCATGGCGGGATTCTTTTAGCCCGCATGCATGCTGTATTAGATCGGTATAAAAATCAAACCAGTTTTCCTTGCCAAACAGAGGTCAATTGCGGCAACCTGAAAATTGATATCCCCCGCAGGCAGGTTATGCTGGATGGAATTGAAGTTTACTTATCGGAAACTGAATTTAATTTACTACTGGAACTTGCAAAAAATCAAGGCCAGGTATTGCTACATGACCAACTACTCACATCTGTCTGGGGCCCGAAATACCGCCAAGAAATTGACTATCTGCGTTCATACATTCATATGCTTCGCCGCAAATTAGAAAGTAAACCGCAACATCCCAGGCTGATTATTAGCAAACCAGGCGTGGGTTATATGCTGGTCTCGGAATCCATCAGTGTTTCAGGAGAATGAACCATGGGCTTAGATAAACCTTATAACATTTTTGAGGCTGCGCAAAAGCAGTTTGACCGAATTGCAGATTTGGTCTCGCTGGAACCAGCTATGCGAGAATTCCTGCGCATACCGCAACGAGAGTTCCAATTCAGCCTTCCAGTTTACCTGGATACTGGGGAAACAAGAAT
>JBAWYZ010000264.1:0-3697 GCA_037143255.1 Leptolinea sp.
CTTCGACCAATCCCAGAGCGGTCAGGGTGCGAATAGTCTTGATGACTTCGATCTTTTTCGGACCGGGATCCTTCAAAACAACATCGAATTCTGTCTTCTCTTCGACGGGCTCGGCGGAGCCAGCAGCAGGGCCTGCGGCAGCCATAGCAACAGGAGCGGCGGCGGAAACGCCCCACTTCTCTTCGAGCATTTTAACCAACTCAGCGGCTTCCAGAACGGAAAGGGCGCTCAGTTCTTTGACAATTTTTTCCATATCAGCCATTTCAAAATCTCCTTACAAATTATTGTTCAATGATTAACGATATCAGGCTGCCTGCGAGGCGCCTTTTTCTGAATATGCTTTAACAACAGCAGCCAGTGATCTGGCAGGTTCTGCCAAAGTGCGGACGAGTTTGGTTGCAGGGGCTTGCAAGACACCCAAAAGGATAGCGCGCATAACCGGAAGCGGCGGCAAATCTGCCAGCGCTTTTACCTGTTCCATGCTCAACGGTTGTTTTTCAAGGAAACCGCCGCGCAGTTTAAAGATTTCAGAGTTCTTGGATGAATCTGTAAATACCTTGGCCAGAGCAGGCGGATCGTTGAATGCAAATCCAACCAGCAATGTCCCTTCAACCTTTTTTAGGTTTTCATAACCAGCGTTTTTCATCGCAAGCAGCATCAAGGTATTTTTGACGATATGAGCTTCGCTACCAGTATCCCGTACTTTTGCACGCAAAGCATCAATATCTTTTACTTTCATCTTGTTGTACTCGATCATGAAGACCGCCTGGCTTTTGTTCAACCAGGTTTCGTAATCAGATACCATCTTGATTTTATGTTTTTTCGTGAATGCCAAAGAATGTCACCTCCTTTCCTCACAAAATAAAAAGTCTTTACCGTATATTGCTCCGGTAAAGACATTCATGTTGAATTTACGGTTTTCACCGTGTTTCTGAATGTCTCCACCTCGGCTGGATTTTATGCCGCAATGCGGCACCAACTGTCTGCGGTGAAGAAATTATCTTTTTGCAGGTTTGTATTATAACCGAATTACGGTTATTCGCCGACCGACATGACCTGTGCTTGATTGGTATCAACCTTGATGCCAGGACCCATAGTTGAAGCCAGGGAAATATGCCTGATGTAGGTTCCCTTGCCTGCTGCCGGTTTGGCTTTCTTTATTGCATCCATAAATGCTGCCAGGTTCTCCTGAAGTTTTTCAGCAGAGAAGGAAACTTTACCCAGCGGCACATGGATATTCGCAGTCTTATCTAGTCGGAATTCAACCCGGCCGGCTTTGGCTTCCTGAATAACTCGGGGCAGATCTTCTGCGGGGACAACTGTTCCAGCTTTTGGATTCGGCATTAACCCACGTGGACCGAGTACCCGTCCGAGTTTACCGGCTTTGCCCATCATATCGGGGGTGGAAATTGCGACATCGAAATCTGTCCAACCACCAGCGATTTTGTTGATCCATTCATCTGAATCGGCAATGACATCCGCACCGCCTTCGGTTGCCTTGGCAACGCCTTCACCCTGAGCAAAAACCAGAACGCGAACGGTTTTCCCAAGTCCATTTGGGAGAACAACTACGTCACGAACCATCTGGTCAGCCTGGCGTGGATCAAGACCCATGCGCATGTGAATTTCGACAGTAGCGTCAAAATTAGTGGTACTGGTCTCTTTGACCAACGCAATTGCTTCTCGCGGAGTATAGAACTTCGCCTGATCTACCTTGAGCTTTGCAGCATTATATTTCTTACCGTGTTTGGCCATTATTTCTCCTTTGTGGTGCTATCGGACAGCCAGGCCGCCCTCCCACAAGACCTTAATCAACAACTACCAGGCCCATATTGCGGGCTGTGCCTTCGATCTGTTTCATTGCATTTTCAATATCGTTGGCGTTCATATCCTTAAATTTTACTTCGGCAATTTCCCGAATTTGGGCTTTGGTAACTTTACCAACCTTTTCGCGGTTAGGGGTACCAGAACCTTTTTCAATTCCGGCGGCTTTACGGAGTAAAACACCGGCAGGCGAAGTCTTCAGGATGAAGGAAAAAGACCCGTCTGTATAGATGGTGATTTCTGCAGGCAGAATTTCGCCAGCACGACTAGACGTGCGGGCGTTATATTCCTTGCAGAAAGCCATAATGTTGATACCGTGACCGGCCAATGCAGGGCCAATCGGCGGTGCCGGATTTGCTTTGCCGGCTGTAATCTGGAGACGTACAATTGCTTTTAGTTTCTTTGCCACAGTTTCACTCCTTTGTGGTTATAACGGGTGAATAAAGGGGACACCCTCCCACATGATCAGGTCTTTTGAACCTGTTTATGCCTTTTCTACTTGCAGGAAATCTAGTTCAACTGGAGTTTCCCGCCCAAAAAAGTTGACCAGCACGCGCACCTTGGTACGGTTTTGATCAATTTCAGATACAGTCCCGCGGAAATCATTGAATGGGCCATCCACAATACGCACCCGCTCGCCAATCTTGAACGATACCTTGATATGGGGAGCATCGGCTTCCATGCGGCGTAAAATTTGAGAAACCTCTTCCGGCCGCAAGGCTGTTGGCTGATTGCCCATGCCTACAAAACCGGTGACACCTGGTGTGTTGCGTACAACATACCAGGATTCTTCCGAGAGGATCAAATTCACCAGCACATAACCGGGGAATACATGGCGTTCAATCGTGCGCCGCTTGCCATCTTTGACTTCGATCTCTTCCTGAGTTGGAATAACCACATCAAAGATTTTATCCTTCATATCCATTGTTTCAATGCGCTGTTCCAGGTTATGCCGAACCTTGTTCTCAAATCCGGAATAGCAGTGAATGACATACCAGTTACGAGTGTCACTTGGGGTGATTTGCCCGTTGTCTTCGTCGTCATTCTTTCTTGACGATACGGGAGGTTCCACCGTGCGGGCAGGTTTCGCCGCTTTTTCTGGTGCGGGGATTTCAATCTCCGCGCGCTCGTCCCGTTCAGACTCGTCTTGAATTTCCATTCAAACTCCTACAACCAAAAAACCTGGATATTCTCAGGCCAGAATCGCCGTAATGAGGGAGGCGAAAAGTAAATCCAACCCCCAGAGAAGAAAGCTCATTGCGACCATCACGATAAGAACAACTCGCGTTAATTTTAACGCTTCCTTTGGGGTTGGCCATGACACTTTACGCAGCTCGCCAATTGTTTCACGATACCACTTCTGGATGGCATTCGGCTGTTTGACTATTTCTTTTTTATCGGCCATGCGTCACTCCTTGGATCAGTTTGTTTCTTATGGGCAAAGCGCCGTCTCTTGGACGGCGTCTGCCACTTTCAGGCAGGCCAGGTAGGAATTGAACCCACAACCCCCGCATTTGGAGAGCGGTGCTCTGCCAATTGAGCCACTGGCCTATACAGTCTACCGGAAATTATCTTTGTGCTTCCGGCAGACCTGACGATTTCTTATTTTGTCTCGCGGTGCATAGTGTGCTTGCGGCAGCGAGCGCAAAACTTTTTCAATTCCATCCGATTCGGATCATTCCGGCGGTTCTTTTCCGATGTGTAATTACGCTCTTTGCAATCAGTACATGCGAATGTGATGACTGGTCGGACGTCTTTCTTTTTAGATGCCATGATTATACCTCGGCCTGGTCTTCAGGCCGTAATCCTTTCAATTCACTACGCAATAATCTGGGTGATGACACCCGCGCCGACGGTTAGACCGCCTTCACGA
>JBAWYZ010000265.1:0-3645 GCA_037143255.1 Leptolinea sp.
GGCGCTTTAGGTGAGAACAAATCACGCAGACCTTCATTGGGTTGCTCAGGTCTAAGAGCGTCAACAACGCCTGATACTGACCGCCAGAGATCATAAACAGACGCTGATCCAGCAATGTTTCTTCCGCTGCAAGGCAAGCACTATCGAAATGTCATGTACTTACATACTCATTAAATCATTTGCTTATTTACACACATACACACCAATACTCATATGGTCGCTTCCTCACATACACCAACCTTCCACTCCAATACAATCACCGAAAACATGTGACGTCGTTGGAAATCAGAATGTCAGCAGAAAACACCTTGGCAGGACACCTGTCGAGAAAAAGTGCGTCCAAAAAGCCACGCAAGCCCTCTTGGCAGGTCCGGTTAGGCGAAATCGAATGGCGCAAGTACACCTACGAACGACCTACGGAAAGCAATCTTCACCTCCTTGGCAGCGTCAGAAAAGGCCTGCAATGTGGGGCACTTGGACGGACTTCTGACTGGCAATACGTTCTGATCGTTGGAGACCATGAAACTCCCTTGAATGCGGGTCAGATCCAAAAAGTTCTACCAAAGTCGGCATTGAAATTTGATGTCGCACCGCTAATTCGACAAATAAAGTCCGCCACTACCCCACCGGTTGTAATTGTAAAAAAGAGGCGGTTTGTCGTTCCGGCATAACACTTACCCGCTAGCGGATTACCTCCACCCATGCCTGACGCTATAGCGTGATGCTCAAATTCCTTCAGGTGCTCAAACTCTTCGATATATTCCGTTTGAATAATTACCAATTATTTTATGAAAGTCACTTTTCTAATTTTTCCGTCTTCTACTTCATACAGGGCTACGGCACGAATTGTCTTTGTTCCTGCTCTTACTTTCTCGTGATCTACTACTTTGTTGCCAATAACAATCCGCTTCTCAATTTCACAAAAAAGATTAGTCACTTTCGAAAACAAACCTTCGTACCCTTTCCTCATGTCTGCCTTTCCTCTTTCCGTCAGCTTGTTTGGAAAGGAAAAAATTTCAACGTCCTCACTGTATGCATCCATGAAGGCATTGATGTCTCTGGCGTTGTAAGCATTGACTTGCCGTTGTACGACAGCTTCAGGTGATTCCTTTACGATGCTATCAGGCGCAAGCTCCTTGCCATCCATGTAGATCAGTTCGATGCTACTTAGGTTTTTCAGCGATTCAAACGGATTTTTTTTCAGCAGCAAAAGATTCGCCAACTTCCCTTTTTCAATAGACCCCCATTGCTTATCTGTGCCAAAACCAATAGCTGGATTGATCGTAGATGCCTTGATAATTTCAGTGATGCTTAATCCAGCCCTCTGCATCGCTTCTAATTCTTGTAAGTAGGACGAAGCATGAAAAGTACCTATATTGCCCGCATCGGTACCAGTAGCAATGTTTACACCGGCATTGTGCAGTTTCATTAGATTGGCAGCGGAAATGGAATCTTCCTTTTTTGCACTTTCTGGAATCCCATTTTTGCGGAACCTTTTCAAAACAGGTGGCAGATCATTTTCTGCCATGGCCTCTGGGTCGGCAATAGAACCATACGCAAACGCATTGGCCCACGCTAGATCCTGTGAATGGTGTGGCAATTTCCCGGAAAACACATTGTAATAACCACGCGAAACAATCAAGGTTGGTATGTAGGTAACCTTGTTAACAGCCAATTTGTTTACAAAATCTTCCGGTACTAATTCATCATCAATGCTGTGCACTAAGATATCAGCACCTGCTTCTACTGCCAATTGGGCCGTCTTCAGTTCCGTAGCATGCACTGCCAGTTTTAGTCCATTAGCATGCGTGCGATCTGCGATGTGTTTCACCAAAGCAAAATTCTTTTCTGCGGGCAGGTCTGGACCAACTATGTACCAGACCTTTATAAAGTCTGGATTGAATGGAAGCATCTTATTAAGCAATGCATCGGCTTCCTCAAGATTGGTTATTTTGATAATAGGCTTGTCATCGCCCAAACGATCGCTTTCGACCATTGAAAACAATGGACCCGTGACCAGTATGTTAGGAAATGTTCCTGACGTACCAACAATGTCCCTAATGGTGAAATTTGACATCGGACCCCCTACGTCAATTACAGAAGTGATGCCTAATCTCAGGTAACGACTTAAATAATCCGCGGCGTTCATTGCTCCAAAAACTTTTTCTCTTTCATAGGGCATTTTTTTGCGGAGATCAATTACATCAGGTCTGGTGTATAGCCCTCCAGATTGAAAAAAGTGAATATGTGCATCTGTAAATCCCGGCATCAGATATCTTCCACTGCCGTCTATTGTGTTTGCGCCGGATATTGGTGCTATTTCACTGGATGCACCAATTTGTTCAATCTTCTTACCATTAATTACAATTGTCTGCGCGGGAATAATTTTGCCATTTCTTACATCTACAAGATTTACATTCCTTATAAACGTTGGTTGAGCCCATATGGAAGTAGAAAGAAACAAGGCTAAAAGCAGAATGGTTTTTTTCATATATACTTTCTTACATGCACGGTCTGCACATCTCATTCTTCTGTCAATTCACACGATATAAATCTATGAGTTACGTACGAAAAATCGGTCTGATTCAGACTTGTGATGAGCTTCACTAGAAAGTCTACTCGTGATGTCGATTTTGTTTTGTTATTCCCAGCAGTAAAACTTTCTTGAATTACAGGCTCTCCATTAGCACTCTACATTAGAAACTGTGTGTAATTGCGTAGGCACTTACGCGGTTTCTGTTCGTATTCCTTGTGCGCTATCGAAACTTCACCGGTCGGGGATAGTTTTCTGGCTTGGGTTCCAGTCTTGGTCTGTCCCGCATGGCTTCCTTGACCTTTGCAATGGCAGCTTCCAACTGAGCATCACCTCCCAAGAATGTTGCGCGAGGCAGGTTATCAACTTCTATATCCGGTTTGACTCCAATACCTTCTATGAGAAATTTCCCATCGGGCGCGATTTGTCCGTTCTCAGCAGCACGTGCCATTCCGTTATCTACCAAAAGGTTTCCATCGGACAACCAGACACCCGCTCCCGAGCTAGTCTTGCCAATGATCGGCGCCAGACCAAGACGCTTGATTCCTTCAATGAAGGTCTCCCCATCAGAATAGGTCTCCTCATTCGCCAAGACAACCAGATGACCTCCAAATGTCTGCTGCATATTGGAATAGGCCGGCGAACCCTCTGGTGAGCGTCTCTGCCAATAGGACCAGGCTTTTCGAAGGAGCTTTTCCAGAATCCAGCTATCAATGTTGCCGCCAACGTTAAACCGAACGTCAATGATCAGCCCTTCGCGGTCTGTATTGGCATAGAACTCACGGGCGAAATCAGCGATGTCATCAGGCCGCATGGCGCGTAGGTGCAGATATCCGATACGTCCGTTGGATGCAGTGTCCACGGCTTTTGCGCGGGAACCCTCTGTTTGGGCAAGCAATGCAGAACTCAATGATGCGAGGCACGCAAGTGCAATCAGGTAGTGTTTGAAATGCATAGAGAAATGGATTTGGAACAAGAATGGATGCGGTCGGGCGACAAGTTTCTAGCCACATGACCCAAAGTCAACCCGAAGTCCAACCAGTCTTACGCGTTCGAGCATTGACCTCCATGAGGCGTTCATGCTCCGCGTCTTTCCAGAAGTTGTACACGTA
>JBAWYZ010000266.1:0-3626 GCA_037143255.1 Leptolinea sp.
ATTTTGCTAATTATAGTACTTATCACCTGTTCAGTAATGCCCCAATTTTAGTGATGGCAGCTCATCATTCAAATAATTTATGGGTTTTCATCTATAATTAGAAAAAACAACACATCTCATAATTAAGGAGAGAATATGTCATGGACTTCGCGTGAAGGAGTAATCGCGGCTATAAACCACAAAGAACCAGACCGGGTTCCCGTTGATTTCACTCCCCTGAGAGATTTTTATCTGAATTTGAAAGACTACCTTGGTCTGCAAATTGAGGAAACCATCAAACCGAATATGGCCATGGAGGTCATTCCTCACCCGGATGTGCTTAAGGTTATGGGGGTTGATGTAATCTCTGTCAAACTTAGCGGCGGCAGTGGCAAGAAACCGCCGGTTCACCCGAACGGGCTGGTAGAAGATGCCTGGGGTGTGATTTATAAGCCAGTGGCGCAACCAGGCGGGGGAATATATTTCGAAACCGTCCATTCTCCACTGGCGGATTTGACCCCCGAAATGGTGGAGCAATACCCTTGGCCAAACCCGGACGAATCTGGCCGATTGGAAGCCACTGCCGCATCTGCGAAATACCTATTTGAAAACACAGAATTCGCCCTCGTCGGCCGGTTTGGCGGGCCGATCGTAGAGACGGCAACCTATTTGATGGGCTTTGAGAAATGGATGGTCACCGCTGCCAGCGATCCTGATCTGGCCGGTCTGGTGCTGGATAAAATCACCGATGTGCAGATTGGCCTGGATCGGGTAGGGATGGAGGCTTGTGGAAAATATCTCCAAATTTTCAAAGCCAGTGGTGAAGATTACGGCGCTCAAAATGGACCGCTGTATTCCATGCGCATGTTCCGTAATTTGTTGCTGCCGAGGCTGAAACGCCGCGTGGATGCCGCCAAAGCCTATCTGAGAGATACGAATCCGGAGTGTAAAATATTGTTACATTCTTGCGGCAGCATCCGCCGATTTCTACCGGATTTGATTGAAATAGGTATTCAAATTATTGATCCGGTTCAGCCATTAGCCGCCGAAATGGATTCATTTGAATTGAAGCGCGAATTTGGCGATAGACTGTCCTTTCACGGCGGGGTAGATATTCAAGAAGTGCTCCCATTTGGGACGGAAGCAGAAGTTGTAGCTGAAACCCGCAAACGGATTCGGGCGTTCGCTCCTGGCGGCGGGTACATTCTCTCGTCTTCGCATAATGTGCAGGCTGATACGCCCCCGGCGAATCTAATGACCATGATCAAGGCCGCCCATGAATTCGGCGTTTATCCAATTCAATAGTTTGTAAAAAGATGGAAAATGACCTTCCAGAATTCTGGAAGGTCATTTTGGTTAATAATCTTACAAATTAATCCAATGGATTAATCTTGATATTCGGACCTTTCATTCCAGGGAAATTGCCACCATCTACCATATCTGTGGCATCTGGATGGGCAATAATCCACTGGTTCTTGGCCACCAGCAATCTTCCGTCAACAGTGCTGGGCTTTGGATTGGTCAACGCGCTGCCGGTTCCCCTTGGAAGGGTAAAGATATCACAAAAACCCAGATGCTGATGCACATGAATGGGCACAAAGTGCAGCGCCCATCCAGCCAGTTCAGCAACGGTTCCTTTGGGGCAGAAGAAGGCTTTGATTTTGGTGGTATCTATCATTGGCTCGGGTGACCAGTCAATCTCCTCGAATTTCAGCACAAGTAAAACTACATCTTCGAGAGGAACATGGACTTCGCTTCCTTGATGGTATTCCAGCGCATTCAACATGGAATTGCGACCAAAAACCCATCCAACTTGAACAGGAAGTTGACCGTAGATACGTTCACTTATGCTGGCTGCCAATTCTTTATCAGCCTCAAATTCTGGTACTGATGCAGTATTGCCAACTCGGCATTAGAAAAAATTAACATAAAATTAGATCTTGATGCGCTTGTTGAACAGATGTCGGTTGCTGATAAACAATTAATCGCAATTTCGCGGGCATTGCTGCAAAATGCACAGCTCATCATTATGGATGAACCTACCACTGCTTTAACACAGACCGAAGTCAAATCACTTTTTAAAGTTATCAAGAGTTTGCAAGCCAAAGGAATGTCCATTCTATTTGTTTCTCACAAATTGAATGAAGTTCAAGAGATTTCTGACAGAACGCTCATTCTGCGAAATGGCAAGAAGATTGCGGATGAGCCGGCCAGCGAAATTGACCGCGCCAAGTTGGTGTTCTATATGACCGGCAAAGAAATTTCAGAAAGTTCTTACGTATATGAACCCAAAGCCAATTGCCCGGATTGTTTATTAAAAGTTGAGAATCTAACTTCCCCCGGCCGCTTCTATGATATATCGTTTGATTTACAGCCTGGCGAGATTGTTGGGATTACCGGTTTGTTAGGTTCTGGCCGCACAGAATTGGCTCTATCTCTCTTTGGTGTCTGGCCGGCTGAACAAGGTTCCATCTCGATAAATGACAAAGAAATAAAGATCAATTCCATTCAAGATGCTGTGGTGCATGGAATTGGTTATGTCCCAGAAGACCGTCTGACAGAAGGCCTATTCCTGCCACAGTCGATTGGCAAGAATTTAATCATTCGCAAAATGGATGAATTATTAACAAAATCTCACCTAATTGACAGCCAGCTTGTAGAAAAAGAAATTTCCCGCTGGGTGACCAATTTGAATATCAAGACACCAAACGCCAATCTTCCTGTGCAGAGCTTGTCAGGTGGTAACCAGCAGCGTGTAGTGCTTGCAAAATGGCTGGCAAGTAATCCCAAGATATTGATTCTAAATGGCCCAACAGTGGGTGTGGATGTCGGTTCAAAATCAGACTTACATGAGGTTATGCGGAATTTAGCCAGAGAAGGCATGGGATTACTGGTAATGTCTGATGACATTCCCGAGTTGCTGGCTACTTGCAACCGTATCCTGCTTATGCGTAAAGGGAGAATAGTGGAAGCATTCGACCGGAGCAGCGTTACAGAAAAAGAATTGAATCTGAAACTAGTGGAAGCCTGATTCTATCCACCTATCCCCTCTTAGGACAAATTCGTTATGATGAAGAACCTCCTCAAGAAAACTGAATTCATTGTAGCCCTTGTTATAGTCGGGTTATCTTTGATTATTGGCGCAATAAACCCAACTTTCTTTTCACTTGCTAATCTTTTTGATACTTTGCGTGGCAGTACGGTTTTAGGAATATTTGCTCTTGGAACCATGATCGTAATCATTTCGGGCGGAATTGACCTTTCCTTTACTGCAATAGCCATATTTTCGCTGTATGTGACCACAAAATTAATGTTGTACTGGCAGTATGATGGCAATGTTCTATTAATGTATGCGATTGCTGCTGTTATTGGGACCCTTCTCGGGTTGATCAATGCCTGGCTAATCTCTTCTTACAAATTACCAACCATGATAGCCACACTCGGCACCTCGAGTTTGATCCGTGGATTTATGTTATTTTTTATTGACAGCCAATATATTCGTAATATTCCTGATGGATTAGATAAATTCGCAAAAGCACAATGGTTTGTATCTTTAGTTGGAGAAGGGCCGGCAAAAACCAGCTTACATCCAGCTGTTTTTCTTTTAGTGTTTCCATAGTCATTTTACCTGTTTGATGTTGGTAATT
>JBAWYZ010000267.1:0-3626 GCA_037143255.1 Leptolinea sp.
CACTTCCACCATTTGGCAATGGAATAAACCAGCAGCGGCGGTTAATAGAATTGTATCCAGGCGCATGGCGGCCACCTGGGTGGCATTTCCACCCATGATCGTTGCGCGTGAGGCAACCGTAGGGCCACTATCCAAAGCGGTATCAGTATCTGGCCGCAGCATGTGAATGCGGTTCGGATTGATACCAAGTGTCTCTGCAGCTATCAGCGTATAGACGGTTCGCGAACCGGCACCATAATCAGTCAGACCAGAGGTCAAAGTGAGGGTGTTGTCTTCATTGATACGAAGGGTACCGGCGGCAAAATCCTTCCCTTCAGCTCCTAGAGAGATGCCATGAAAGACTCCCGCCACGCCAATACCATGTCGGAATTCACCGGGGCGGATTTGTTGTGGATCACCCTGCGGAATCTCTTTGCGTCTGCGGTCCCAATCGGAAATCTTGCGAACCTGTTCCAAACATTCAGCTATGGCTACATCTTCTCCCAATCGTTGGCCATGAGAGGTTGTATCAAATGGACGTAAGCAGTTATTTAGACGAAGGTCAATTGGATCCATCTTCAAGCGGCTGGCAATTTCATCCACCGCCAATTCAATAGCATAGCATACTTCGGTATTGCCAAATCCGCGGAAGGCACCAGCATATCCGTTATTGGTATAAACCACATCCGTGTCCACCGCACAAGCCTGGTAACGGTAAGGACCCATGGCATGAATACTGGAGCGCCAGGCGGTAAATGGGGTGATGGCGGAATAAGCGCCGCTATCGACAATTCCATGGAATTTGCAGGCTTGCAATGTACCGTCTTTATTGGCCCCCACTTTGAGTTGCATCACCATAGCGTCGCGCTTGTAGGAAGCGATCATCGATTCTTCCCGTGAGAACAACATCTGGACCGGTTGGCCGGAAACCAGCGCCAGTTTAGCGACCTGGGTAGCAGTCTGATACATGGTATCGTCCTTGCCACCAAAAGCGCCGCCAACATAGGGCTGGATGACGCGAACATCTTCCTGCTCCAGACCGATTGTTTTGATAACATTATTTTTAGCGATAAAAGGGCTTTGGCAGGGGGCATAAATAGTCACACCGCGGCTATCCGGCCAGGGAATGGCCAATGCGCCCTCGGTTTCAAGATAAGCATGTTCCTGATGCATTGTAGTATATTCAGCCTCAACAGTGATATCACAATCGCGCAGAACGGCATCTGGATCGCCTTGGCGGACAATGTAGTCAATTACCAGGTTGCCGCGTGGATGTCCCTCTGCATCACGTGGGTTTTCTCCGACCAGGGGTGCATCCGGTTGCAGCGCAATGCGTGGATCAAATACACCTGGCAGGGGCTCTAACACCACCTTGACGGCTGCCAGAGCAGCCTGCAGTGTATCTTCATTGTCAGCGGCAATGGCGACTATCGGGTCGCCCACAAAGCGCACCCGCTGGTATGCCAGCATAAACATATCCTCAATCGGAAAGCCGAAACGGCTGTGATTCACAAAATCTTCGCTTGTTATCACAGCGCGAACCCCTGGCATGTTTTTGGCTGCAGTTATATCAATCGAAATAATTCGAGCATGCGGCAATGTACTGCGCAGGCAGCGCGAAACCAGCATATTTGGGACAGAATAATCGGCAACAAATTTGGCGGTCCCCATTACCTTTTCAAGAGCATCCACGCGGGTGGCAGGTTTACCAATATACTGAGTTTTAGCCACGGCTGTTTTTCTCCTGTCTCTTGATGGCAGTCGCCTGGATAGCATCTACGATTTGCTGGTAACCGGTGCAACGGCACAAGTTCCCGGCTATAGCTGCCCGGATTTCAGTGCGGTTTGGAGTGGGGTTGGAATTCAACAGTGATTCTCCAGCCAGCACCATCCCGGGGATGCAGAAACCACACTGCACTGCGCCGTAATCAATAAAGGCTTGCTGCAAATCGTTCGGAAAGTCGTTTTCCAGAGCATGAACACCTTCAATGGTTTTTACTTCACGGCCGTTGGCCTGGGCAGCCAGAATCAGGCATGAGTTCACCAACTGCCCATCCAATAAAACAGAACAGGCGCCACATTCACCAATATTACAGCCTTCTTTGGTACCGGTCAGGTGTAAATAATCCCGCAGAAAATTCAACAGCGAAGTATCAGCCGGAGCCTCAGCGTTCATTCTAATTCCATTTACCCGTAAGTCGAATTTCATACAGCCTCTACTTTTTCCAACGAAATCTGGAAAACTCGGGCCAGAGCACGAGCAGTCATGGCGCAAAGCGCGGGAACTTTAAATTCGGATGACCAACGGGTTCCAGAAAGTTTGGTCATTTCTTCTGTGGCCAGATTACCGGCTGCCAACATTAATTCAGGTGTGGGAATCTGTCCAATGAGACTGGCTTCCACGTCCTTAAAGTGACAAATCTGCGGGGCCGCCGAACCGGTGACAAAGCGGGCTTCGGATATGCGGCCGTTTTCATCTACCCGGCCAAGCGCGGCAACTGTAAGCCGTGAAATGGCCATTGCATTACGCCGGCCAAGTTTCAAAAATATGCCGCGGGTTCCGACTGACGGAATGGGATATTGGAGTGATACTAATAATCCACCAGTGGGGATGCGAGTTTTATTGGGACTTAGCACCAATTCAGAAACCGTCCAGTTGAATTCTTCTGCCGGGGTGAGTACCCTGGCGGTGGCATTCAGGCACACCAGAGCGGGCAGCGAATCAGCGCAGGCAGCGGCATTGGCCACGTTACCACCCACCGTCCCCATATTACGAATTTGAACCGCGCCAACATTTTTGCAAGCTTCCGCCAGAATCGGTGCAGTCTGTATCACCAGAGGGTGAGACAGCACTTCCGAAAAAGTTGCCACCGCGCCAATGATTACCTGATTACCTTGCTGTTCAATGCGATGCAATTCCGGTATGAGAGAGATGTCTATCACCCGGTCGCATACATCCGGCTTTTTTCGCATCAGTAAAATCAGGTCAGTGCTGCCTGCCAAAGGACGGTTTTTGTAGCCCGGTTCGTTTAGAAAGGTAATCGCTTCAGCAACGTTTGTTGCTCTAACGTATTGAAATCGTTCCATAAGTTCTCCATACCACTAAATAGGAATTAAGCAGAACGATGAACTGCCTCTTCCATGGAAATGCCAGCCATCATCAAGCCGATCTGTTCTACAGTAGCGCCGTTCCGGTCAACTACCCCGATGACAGCTCCTTCATAAATAATGGCAATCCGATCAGACAGGGTGCGTATTTCATCCAGGTCTTCCGAAATCAACAAGATGGCAGTTCCTGAATCACGCTGCATCAGCAGTCGTTCATGGATGTATTCAGTGGCGCCAATATCCACCCCGCGCGTAGGCTGGGCAGCAATCAAAACCTTGGGCTGACGAGCAAGTTCACGTGCCATAATCAGTTTTTGAATATTTCCGCCCGATAGGTTGTTGACCGGAGTGTGCAGGCGGGGTGTCTTTACCGTAAATTCCTTGATCATCTTTTTCGCGAAGGTTTCCATGCGCGGAAAATCCAAAAAGATGCCGCGAGTAAATTGTGGGGACGCATGGTCTTGCAAGAAAAGGTTTTCCTGGACTGAAAAGTCACGGATGGCGCCGTCACGCATGCGCTCTTCAGGAATATATGCGAG
>JBAWYZ010000268.1:0-3620 GCA_037143255.1 Leptolinea sp.
GTTACACCGACTTTGATCAGTTTCCGCATAGAGGTCTCTTTATTTACTGTCCAGACAAAGACATCATACCCTTGCTCTCGGATTGCCCGCACCGTACGCCCATTGGCCAGGCGCACACCCGGGTTATAAGACTGCGCCCCAGTCTGGCGCAGCCGCGCCAGGGGATTCAAATCCAACCATTCGACCAACGCACCGGTCCGCAACGTGGGAAGCAATTTCTTTGCATGAGTGATATACACATGATTGAATGAGGAGAGCATCACATGTTCTTCCATAACCATCTCAGAAATAATATTGACAATTTTTTGAATAACAATTTTGTCCCCTGGTGTTCCCCGTAAATCCTTGATTTCCAGGTTGATCTGCCAGTTGTTATCTTTCGTAAAAACCAATGCTTCTCTTAATGTTGGAATAGACTCCCCGACAAATTTCTGCAATTCAACTGGTTGGATCTGCCCGGTTCTTATCTGTTTGAAAGGATCAGTTGATAAGAACCACGAACCAAAATCCAGTTTCTTCAACTCATCGACAGTAAAGGCCTGCACTTTCCACGGTTTGCGATTTGGATAGACTGAACTGGCATTGGACGTTCTTCGCAAATTGTCATCATGCAAAATAACCGGTTCCCCATCGGCAGTGAGGGCAACATCACACTCCCAAAGGTCTGCACCGATTTGTAAGGCTTTGCGCGCGGCTGCTAGTGTATTCTCCGGCGCGAGCGAACGGGCGCCACGATGAGCAATATTAAGGATTTTTGGACGATTTGGCATAAGAACCTGACTCTAATCCGATTAGAATATATTTTAGCTAACTGCTCAGCTTGTATTTTTTTTATCGCAGTAGAAAGGAATCACGAAAAACAGAAATAGATTTGGTGGAGTGCATGATGTTACCAAAGAAAAATTAAGTATGGCTCATCTTTAGCTTTTCTATTTTTCCCTTTCAAATTTCTTGTTTTTAGTGCATTCGTGATCAAATATTTTGTTCCTGAGCAGATACTATTTTAGCAAAGAAAGCAGGAAAAAGATAATTTTGACCTGCCAAATCTTTCCAGACTCATCCAGTATACCTTTGTCAGGCAAACATTGCGATTTTGAGATAAAACTAATATAGTTCTGATATATTTCCAATACAGAACCTTTACCCTCTAGTTGATCAAAAATATTTAGATAGGGAGATTCCCCCGTGAACCTCGATAAATACACCCAAAAAGCGCAGGAAGCCATTTTGCAAGCTCAAAACCTGGCGCTCGGCTTTAACCACCAGATTATTGAACCATCCCATTTACTGTTAGCCTTATTGGAACAATCCGATGGCGTTGTTTCGGCGCTGGTTACCCGGATTGCTGGAAGTACATTAGGTTTAATCGCCGATTTGAAAAAATATCTGGAAGTCAGGCCAAAGGTCTCCGGCCCGGGCGTCGGTGAAGCCGCCCTCTCTCGCCCATCCGCAGATGTCCTTTCGGCTGCCGAGCGCTATGCCCGCGGCATGCAGGATGATTACACCTCTACCGAACATATCCTGCTGGCGTTGACAGAAAGCACGGAGACCCGCCGGTTGGAGCAATTTGGCGTTACTACTGATGCCATTCTCAAAGCGCTAGTTTCTATCCGCGGTTCTCAGCGGGTATCCTCGCAAAATCCAGAAAGCACTTACCAGGCGTTGGAAAAATATGGGCGTGACCTGACCGCCATGGCCAGGCAGGGCAAATTGGATCCGGTCATAGGACGTGATGAAGAAATCCGCCGGGCGGTACAAATTCTCTCTCGCCGCACAAAAAACAATCCGGCGCTTATCGGCGAACCCGGTGTGGGCAAGACTGCCGTGGTCGAAGGGCTAGCTCAGCGCATGGTCAATGGCGATGTGCCGGAAGGTCTGAAAAACAAACGCCTGGTGCAGCTTGACATGGGTTCTTTGATTGCCGGCGCCAAATATCGCGGAGAATTTGAAGAACGATTAAAAGCTGTCCTAAAAGAAATTACCGAATCAGCCGGAGAAATTATCTTATTCATTGATGAAATGCACACAGTTGTGGGCGCTGGGGCGGCTGAAGGCGCCATGGATGCCGGCAATATGCTTAAACCGATGCTGGCACGCGGCGAACTTCATCTAATCGGCGCCACCACGCTGGATGAATACCGCAAGAATGTAGAGAAAGATCCGGCATTGGAACGTCGTTTTCAACCGGTAGTTGTAGGAGAACCGGATGTTGAGAATACCATCAGTATTTTGCGCGGACTAAAACAACGCTATGAAGTGCATCACGGGGTGCGGATTACGGATGCAGCGGTGATTGCCGCTGCCTCTCTTTCCAACCGCTATATTACTGACCGGCACCTGCCTGACAAAGCCATTGATCTAATCGATGAAGCGGCAGCCCACTTGCGTACGGAAATCGACTCCAAGCCGCAGGCATTGGATGAGGTTGACCGCCAGGTGATGCAGCTAGAAATTGAACGCCAGGCGTTACAAAAAGAAAAAGATAAGGCTTCCAAAGATCGACTGGCGAAAATCGAACAGGATTTAGCCAATTTGAAGGAGCAATCTGCCCAATTAACCACCCGCTGGCTAAATGAAAAATCCGCAATCGCCGAACTGCGCAAAGTAAAAGAGGAAACCGAACAAACCCTGTTGGAAATCGAGAAAGCCGAACGTCGCGCTGACCTCGAAACAGCGGCACGGCTGCGTTACGGAACCCTGCGCGAATTGGAAACGCGTCAAAAAGTGGCTGACAAGAAATTGAAACAAATTCAAGATCAAGGCGCTTTGCTGAAAGAAGAAGTGGATGCGGAAGAAATTGCTGAAATCGTTTCCACCTGGACGCATATTCCAGTCTCGCGCCTGATGGAAGGGGAAACCCAGAAACTGCTGCATATGGAAGAGCGCCTGCATGACCGGGTCATTGGGCAAGAGGACGCTTTGCGGGTTGTGTCTAACGCAGTCCGGCGGGCGCGCGCCGGTCTGCAGGACCCCAACCGCCCGATAGGCTCCTTTATCTTTCTCGGGCCAACCGGGGTGGGCAAAACCGAACTGGCGCGAGCGCTGGCAATGTTTATGTTTGATGACGAGCATGCCATGATCCGCATCGACATGAGCGAATACCAAGAAAAACACACCGTCTCACGTCTCATCGGCGCCCCTCCGGGTTACGTGGGGTACGAAGAAGGCGGTCAGTTGACCGAGGCTGTGCGCCGTAGACCTTATAGTGTCATACTATTTGATGAAATTGAAAAGGCGCATAGTGAGGTCTTCAACATTTTGCTGCAACTATTGGATGATGGCCGCCTGACGGATGGTCAGGGGCGCACCGTTGATTTCCGTAACACGGTTGTGATTATGACCAGTAACCTGGGCAGCGAATTGTGGACAGAAACACACGGCAAAGTCCAACGGGATGAAATCACCCGCACATTGCAGGCGCACTTCCGTCCTGAATTCCTCAACCGCATCGATGAAATTGTGGTTTTTCATTCGCTTACCCGTCAGGATATTGCCGAAATAGTTGGCATTCAATTGAAACGAGTGGCTCATTTACTCGAAGAAAAGGGCTACAAATTGGAAGTCACTTCCGCTGCCCGGGAATGGTTGGGTGAAACCGGGTACGACCCCGATTACGGCGC
>JBAWYZ010000269.1:0-3616 GCA_037143255.1 Leptolinea sp.
CGAACAAGGATTTCGAAAAGAAGTACGCAAAGTTATTGCTGAAAAATACAACAAGCCCGTTTCCATGTTAGTAGACGATGCCGGGGATCCTGGGTTGCGGTCGCTGGAGTTAATGGCAGTTGAAACAATCAAGCGTGGGTGGATTGGTCGCTCGTTAGCTCATCACTGCCGCGCCGCTGCGATTTATCCCGAAGCATATCTAATTAAGCTGGCGTTCTTGTTGAAGAAAGCGCAGATGGGATGGTCAACTGCGCCGCATACTGCGCCGATGCATGCACCGGTTCAGAAATTGCTTTCAGAAGGGGTATTAATGTTTATCGGGCAGGATGATATTTCTGATGCCTATTATGCGTTTGGACGTAACAATATGTTGGAGTGTGCTTTCTTAGGCGCCCATACATTGTGGATGTCTACCCGTGAGGATATGGAAACCCTGTATGATATGGTCACAGTCTTGCCTGCTCGCGGCATTGGATTAAAAGATCACACGCTAAAAGTGGGCTCTCCGGCCAATTTGGTTGTGCTTGATCAGCCGAATGTTAATGAAGCCTTACGCTTTCACGAAGCTCCGGCATATACAATCAGTCACGGCAAACTGGTTGATAAAGATAAAATGTTGAAAATTACAAAAAAGGGTGAGTGGTAATAGATGGAATTTCAATTTATTGTTAATGGTTTAGAAATCAAGGCTCAGGTCGATCCTGATCTGAGCCTGATGTCTTTCTTGCGTGATCATTTGAATTTGACTGGCACGAAGAATGGCTGCTCTACCGGACATTGCGGTGCATGTATGGTAATTATTGATGGCAAGGCGACCCGGGCCTGCCTGATAAAAATGAGCAAAGTCAAGCCTGGCAGTAAAATCGAGACAATTGAGGGATTAGCAAAAGGTAATGAACTTCATCCAATTCAGTATATGTTTATTAAACATGGGGCGATCCAATGCGGCTACTGCACTTCGGGGATGATCGTATCTGCCAAAGCGTTGCTTGATGAAAATCCCGTCCGAACAGAAGAAGAGATCAAGGCACACCTAACCAAAAATCGGAACCTGTGCCGTTGCACTGGTTACGTCAATATCATCACGGCGATCCAGGAAGCTGGAAAGGTGATGGCCAGCGGACAAAAATTGGAGTCGCTCGGACCTGAAGGGATGGAAGTGCGGTCTACTCAACTTCAGCATGTTGCGATTGAAAAAGTAACCGGAAGGACTAAATTTGCAGGCGATATCTCAATGGAAGGGATGTTGCATGGAAAAGTTCTCTGGTCTGAATATCCGCATGCTGAAATACTTAGCGTTGATTCTTCTGAAGCGCTCGCTATAAAAGGCGTGGTGGCAGTAGTTACCGCCTGGGATATCCCTGGGGTTAATCGAGCAGGTATCATAGAAGTTAATCGTGACCAACCTGCAATAGCTGGGCGCGAACAGAAAGCTCGTTACATCGGGGATTCGGTGGCTTCTGTGTTTGCAGAGACGCCAGAAATCGCAGAAGAAGCCTTAAAGAAAATCAAAGTTGAATATCGGGTTTTACCTGCCGTATTTACTCCTCAACAGGCGGCACTGCCCGAAGCGCCAAAAATACACGAAAACGGCAATTTGCTTCTTCACAGTAAAATTGAACGCGGTGATGTAGATGAAGCATTTAAAAAATGCGCTGTCGTAATTGAGCGTGATTATCATACTCCCATGATCGAACATGCTTTTCTTGAACCGGAATCCGGGGTCGCTTTCCCTACAGATGATGGCGGACTGACGATCTTAATTGGTAATCAATCTGTTTTTGATGATCGGTCTCAGGTCGCTGAAATCCTGGCGATGCCTGAAGATAAGATTCGCGTGGTTCAAGTAGCGCAAGGAGGATCTTTTGGCGGTAAAGAAGATCCAATACTTCTTCCGCATTTGGCATTGGGCGTCATGAAAACAAAGTGTCCGGTCAAGATGGTAATGACACGTGAGGAATCATTGCGTGTACATGTAAAACGACATGCCGCGGATATTCACTTTAAAACTGGCGCAGATAAATTAGGTCATATTCTGGCAATTGATTTTTATGTCATACTGGATACCGGAGCATACATGTCGCTTGGCTACGATATTCTGGAAAATATGGTCGTCTTTGCCGCAGGACCTTATTATGTTCCGAATCTCCGCCTGGAAGGCAAATCGTGGTTCACTAACAATGTATTGGCTGGCGCTATGCGCGGTTTTGGTGTCAATCAGGTAGCATTTGCCCTGGAACAAAACTTGGATGAAATGGCACGCGCGCTTAAAATTGATCCCTTCGATTTTCGATTGCTAAATGGACTGGAAGCCGGTCTTCCAACTGCATCCGATCATGTTCTTGAACCAGGCGTTGCTGGAATAAAAGAAACTATTGAAGCTGCTCGCGAAACCTTCTCGAAATTAGAGATACCTAAACCTTCTGGACCTAGCAAGAAAATCGGGGTAGGGGTGGCGAGCGCAGTAAAGAATATTGGCTTTGGGCATGATATCCCTGAAAGCGCTGGGACGATCGTTGAACTGGACAAGCATGGAACACTCACGCTTAAGATCACTCATCATGAATATGGGCAAGGTGGCCAGGCTGGACAGGTTAAGATCGCGGTGAATGAATTAGGAATTCCGGTTGATCGGATCCAGGTGATTGGCCCGGATACTGCGCAAACATTACCGACCGGTCCGACGACAGCTTCCCGCCAGACGTTTCTCACCGGAAATGCCACAGTTATGGCATGTAAAATGTTGAAAAGCGATTTATTCGGGCGGGCAGCCGAAATTCTTAATGAAGCCCCTGAAAAATTGCAATTCAGTGCAGATAAAATTATTGAACCGATTTCCGGTAAAAGCATGAACCTGGCTGATTTGGGCGAGAAATTTGTTTACCAACATGTTTATACACCGCCACGCTCAGCCGCAATGCTCCCAGTCGGTGAATCCAGTCACTTTATGAAGAGTGATTTTGTTTCTCGGGTAACTCATGTGCAATATGCTTATGGAACCCAGGTTGCCATTGTTGAAGTTGATACCGAGACGGGTGAAGTTAAGGTATTAACGATCATTGCCTCTGCTGATGTCGGTAAGCTGCTCAATCGCAAAATATTTGAGGGGCAAATTCATGGCGGTGTTATTCAGGGTCTGGGTTTTGCGCTGAAAGAGGAATTCATCGTTGAAAATGGGATCAACTTAACCGATTCGTTGTATAAATGCAATATCCCTTCTGCGAATGATACTCCTGAGATCATCCCTGTCTTAGTTGAGGTTCCGCATCCGTTTGGACCGCAGGGAGTTAAGGGTTTCGCGGAAGCGCCATCCCTAGCTACTGCGGGTGCAATTGCAAATGCTATCTACGATGCGGTCGGTATCAGAATTAATGAACTGCCAGCAAAAAAAGAAAAGGTTCTGGAAGCACTGAAAGTAGTTTGAAAAAACCGTATCAATTTTGTTGACCTACTTGATTTCGTTTGGGAAAAACAATACAATATAGATGAAAGGAGGTGAATGTTCCTAAGTAATTAGTAAGAGGTTTCGAATACAAGAAGGCTGAATTCAAAACTAAGAAAGATGGAGAAAAGAATGTCCAAAAAGAACGTATTCAAAGTATTGTCTGTATTAATG
>JBAWYZ010000270.1:0-3613 GCA_037143255.1 Leptolinea sp.
GCCACCACGCAGAACCCGTATTTCGAAGTCATCCCGGCGCTGGTTTCACGGTCACGCATTTTTCAATTGGAACCGCTGCAGTCGGAAGACCTGCAAAAAATTCTTGATTCTGCACTTCATGATGCTGAACGCGGTTACGGCAATCTACTAATCGATATCGAACCTGAAGCTCGCACCCATTTGATTGATATGGCCAATGCAGATGCCCGTAACCTGCTGAATGCTTTGGAATTGGCAGTGGAAACATCCAAGCCGGATGTGGATGGAATCATTCATATCACTTTGGATATTGCCCAGGAATCCATTCAAAAACGCGCTCTCTCTTATGATAAAAAGGGCGATGCGCATTACGATACCATATCCGCTTTCATAAAATCCGTACGCGGCTCAGACCCGGATGCCTCTCTGTATTGGCTGGCAAAAATGCTGCTCGCCGGGGAAGATCCGCGCTTTATTTTACGGCGTCTGGTTGTTCTTGCCAGTGAAGACATCGGCCTGGCTGATCCGCAGGGTTTGGTTGTTGCTGCTTCGGCGGTGACTGCTTTTGAATTCATCGGCATGCCGGAGGGCATCTATCCCATCACCGAAGCCACTCTTTACCTGGCAACGGCACCCAAAAGCAATTCTGCCAAATCCATCTTCAAGGCGCAACAATTAATCGAAAAAGAAGGCATGGGAAGCGTCCCCGTTCAACTGATGGATGCCAGCCGGGATGCAACTGGTTTTGGACACGGCAAGGGGTATCTCTATCCGCATGATTTTCCCGGGCATTTCACCCCACAAAATTATCTACCGGAATCAATGTCCGGCATTCAATTCTACGAACCATCGGACCAGGGCTATGAAGCTGAAATTTCCTCCAGGCTGGCCAATTGGCGGGCTCAGGCAAGCCAAATCATCGCAGCGATCAAAGAGAAGGACTAGAAATAAGCATGGCCATACTTATCCTTGCCCGCCATGGCGAAACGGATGTAATCGGCAAACGGTTAACCGGTCGAATCACTGGCATTCATCTAAATACCAAAGGCCGTGAGCAAGCTCAGGCTATCGCTGATAAACTGGTTGATCGAAAAATTGGCGCCATTTTCAGCAGTCCTTTGGAACGAACAATGGAGACCGCCCGGCCGCTTTCCGAAAGATGCAATATCCCCATCAGCCCACACAGCGGATTGATCGAAATCAACTTCGGCGCCTTCCAAGGGCGGCCATACAAACAATTGCAGAAGTTGAAATTGTGGGAAAAAATTCAAGCCACGCCATCGCAGGTTACCTTTCCCGCAGGAGAATCCTTTGTTACCGCCCAGCAGCGCATGGTTGCCAGCCTTGAAGAAATTGCCTCTGTTATGGGCGAGGATGATGTTGCTGTTTGCTTTTCGCACAGTGACCCCATTCGCCTGGCGGTAGCGTACTTCCTCAACATGGCGCTGGATGATTTTCAGCGGTTGTCCATCGACCCGGCTTCTTTGACTATGCTATCCATATCAGATGGAAAGCCCCACCTTGGGTCGATCAATTCCCATATACTCGTAAAGGCCTTGCCGGAAAAGCCGACTGACAAAGGTTAAGTTCGTGTAACCAGTACTTCAATTTACCCGGCAGGCAAATTGAAGTAGTTATAGATTGCGCGCGATAATTGCGCCACCATAATATTCACCGGGTCAAAAACTATTTGCACCGGATGATACAAATATATACTGACAACATAATTTCCGCCGGGCGAGTATACAATCCCGGCATCCTGCATGGTATGGATGACGCCGTCAGTTGTATCCGTCACCCAACCATGTTTGTGGGCAAACTGGGTGCCTTCAGGTAATCCGGCTTCGACCAAAACCCCGATCCGGTTTTTGGCCAAAAAAGTAATCATTTGGCGACATTCGTTCTGGCTGATTTCATTTTGGAAGGCAGCCGAAAATGTCCCGCCACCAGAATTGGCGCATTCGTACATATCTCCCAAAAGCAAGCCCATTTCAATTGGAATCGTCTGGTTGTATTGATCCGGGTTGGTGATAATGTCAGTGCGAGAGTTTGCCGGGGTAACAAACCGCTTGAGTAAGGGAGCGCCCTGATAAAAATACCCGCCCAGGAATGTGTTTGGCAGGCCGATGGCCGCCATGTCTTGGCTCACTACCAGTGGGCCAATGTTTGGATCCAGAACTTCAGACATTAGTCGATCTGCCGGAGGGTTATCCGAGCGGTCAATCATCAGCGTTAATTGGTCGCCGATGTTCGGCAGTAATGGCTCCTTTGCGCGTTTGAAGATAGAAACCATAATGGGGATTTTCATTGTGCTGGCCGCGGTAAAAGCAATATCGGGTTTTACAACCTCGTTTTTATTGACGGCAAAATGCATTTCCTGGTTAGTTTGTAAATCCAACAAGAATATCTCCGCCAGGCCATCAAAATCCTTGGCGATGATCTGCTGTAATAATATTTGTAGATTCTGAAGTGAAGGACGGGGTGGCGAAATTTTCTTGAGCGATAAGTTAACAACCCGGCTATTCGGCGATTTTAAGGCATCGGATATCAGCACTACCGCGCGGTCTATATCCAATGTGGTGCCGGATGAGCCACCGCTAAAAACTGTACTGCCAGCCACCGGTAGAGCAGCAGAAGGTGGCGAATCAAAGCGCGATGTAATTTCATCCAACAAATATCTACGCAACCGGTCTTCTGCAAGCCGGGAGCTTAATGGAATATCAGCGGTTGAAGGTTGCTGATTCCATAGATATTCCCAAAAACCAGACCAGAAAGGCTGGTTAACCCGCTGCAAATCAGCGGCCGAAAGCATGTTTTCCAGGTCCAATTCAAAGCCAATGACAGCCGGTTTAACCTGAATTAAAGCATCGGTATATTGTAACTCGATGGGAACGCCATAGGCTTGCACAAGACGTTCCGCTGCTTTTTGGCGTTCCAACCCGCCGACTGAGACAGCAGCAATCTTCATACCCGGTGGGAAATTACCGCGAATGCGGCTGTAACCGATCAGGTTATAAACCGTTAAGATAACGGCAGTAAAAATCAACGCCAGAGCAATCCAACGTAAAAAGGGAAAGGATCTTCTTGAATACATGTAACCTCTGAGATGGATTCTACCAGAAACAAATAGCCATCTGTGGGAGATTGTTTATTTGTCGAAGATTAGAGATAACTTTCTTATGGCACTTTAGTGACCACATTATGCATAATCGACGGATACGACATTGCGAGAGCCATAACAAGTTTCGCTGCATCTAGAGGAAACCTTATACAAATCAAAACCCGTACGGAGATGTCTGACAGCAGATTAAGAGTTTCTGATTTTGATTGTATTTCCCAAAAAAACGTGCTACAGTGTTATTGCATGGGCGGCTTTCCAGTTTAGGGCACCAAGGATGGAGGTAAATTCTCCGAAAACCTATATTCTCAGAGGTAGAAGTTGATACCCTGCTTTGGATTGTCAGATGGCATTCCGTGTTTGGTTTTGACGCGCCGATCCCAGTGTGGCGGCTCCTAAAGATAGGATATGCGTCCAAATGTATTAGTCCTTTGAAAGTCGCCCATGTTATTTTTTAAGAAACCCGGACTTGACACGGGTTTCTTTTTATTCTATAAATAAGTAACAATTATCAAG
>JBAWYZ010000271.1:0-3579 GCA_037143255.1 Leptolinea sp.
GATTAGTGGCCAGGATGATCTCAGTCACCGGTTCAGTACGCAGCCTTTCCAGCAATTCACGGATGCGCAAGTGCTCCGGGCCGATACCTTCGATTGGGGAAAGTACCCCGTTAAGAACATGGTAGCGTCCATTGAAAGCACCGGTTGATTCAATCGCAATTACATCCAACGGCTCTTCCACCACGCAGATGCAGCCGGTGGCACGTTTCGGGTTGGCACATACATCACAAATTTCCTGGCTGGAACTGGTAATGTTGAAACACGTCTTACACAAAGCAGTGGAACTCTTCAACACAAGCAGGGCATCAGCCAATTGGCGGGAAATTTCTTCCGGAGAGCGCAGCAAAAAGAATGTGAGCCGGGAGGCCGACTTTGGACCAATCCCAGGCAGACGTTCCAATGCAGTCGAGAGGTTGGTAATCGGGGCAGGTAGAATGGGCATAGATTAGAAAGGCAGTCCGCCCGCCAGCGGCCCCATTTCAGTGGATGCCAACTCGCGTGATTTATCCAATGCTTGATTGACGGCGCTCAAAATCAGATCCTGCAGCATATCCGCATCGGCATCCTTCAGCAGTTCCGGATCGATAGCGACAGACTGGCAGTGTTGGTCGCCGGTCATGATAACTTGAACGGCGCCGCCGCCAACGCTGGATGTAACCGTCATTTCAGTCAGACGCGCCTGAGTGACTTCCATTTGTTCCTGTAATTTTTTGAATTGCGACATCATTCCGCCACCACCACTGGCATTGCCGCCGCCCATGCCCATTGATCGATTAAATCCCTTTGCCATGCTTTTCTCCTTCATCTGTTTTGATCTGTCCACCCAGGTTAAGGGCTGCATCAATCAAACCTTCCCGGGTGATGTCTTTCTTTTCACTGCTACTGGTTCTGGAATTCGCTACTGTACAAATAATTTGCAGGTTGACTTTCATCACATGAAAAATAGCCCGCCGGGTCATTTCCATATTGTCATCCATTTCCATTTTTTGTTTCACAATATCGCTGGCAAAACTTAAGACCAGCCGGCCGTCTTGCAGGGTTATTTGTTTGACCGAGTTCAATAGGGCTTCCGTCTGAGCTTTGGCCTTGCGCACGGTGGAACGGATTTGCGGCCACGCTTTCTGAATATCCTCCAAGGTGACACTCGTGGTATTGGATTCATCTGCCGTATTTGTGTTGATTTGAGCTGCAATTTCTACTGAATTTTCCTGAACAGACGGTTTTTCATCCTCCGGTTTGGCAGCTGTTTTTGTGGATTCGACGTTACGAACCGGCGTTGATACCACAACATCTGGTTTACTGGCGGGACGTCCGCTGGAGTGAAAATCTGGCATTTGTATATCGCGTAAATTGACTTCCGAATCAACAGGTTTTTGTACGGGTGGAACCGGTGGTTTGGCTGCCTCAACTGCACCGATTACGGCCAGTTCCAAGTGCAGACCGGGATTCCATGTAGAGCGGGTTTCACCAGCCGCGGTATTGAACAACCGAATGGTTTCAACCAGGCGGTTGACGCTGAAGCGCTGCGATTGGATGGTCATTTTTTCGCGGTTCTCAATGGTAGCCTCAACAATTTCCGCATTGCCCACCCGGACTTGCAGTAAATTGCGTAAATAATCCACGGCCTGGCGCGCCAATTGACGTGCATCACTACCACTGTCCAGCGCCAGATGCACCACTTGCAATCCGGCTGCCGTGTTTTCTTCAATAATTGTGTCCACCAGATCAACAACTGCTTGTAGGGCGGCCGTCCCCAAAACGGTCTGGGTGAGCTTCAAGTTGACAGGTTCACCGGTAGATGAGAGCTGATCGAGCAGAGAGATGGCATCGCGCATACTGCCGGTGGACTGGCGGGCGATCAGAGTGAGCGCTTCATCATCTGCCTGGATGTTTTCATTGGTCGCCATTTCTCGTAACAGCCGGGTGATATCTGTCACCGGGATGCGGCGAAATTCATGCCGCTGGCAGCGGGAAAGCACAGTTGCCGGAATCTTGTGCATTTCTGTAGTAGCCAGAATGAAAATGGCATGCGGCGGCGGCTCTTCCAGAGTCTTCAATATCGCATTGAAAGCGGCAGTGGAGAGCATGTGAACTTCATCAATAATATAGACTTTGAATTTACCCTGCGAGGGCAAGAAATTGATTTTATCGCGCAGATCACGAATATCATCCACGCTAGTATTGGATGCGGCGTCGATTTCTATCAAATCTAGAAAATGATTTTCATTCACAGCCTTGCAATTGTCACACTGGTCACAAGGGCGGTTGGTCAGCTCTTCCGCCAGACAATTGACGGCTTTCGCCAGCAGCCGTGCCGTGGTTGTTTTTCCAGTGCCACGCGGGCCGGCAAACAAATAGGCATGCCCCACCCGCTGTGAACGGATGGCATTCTGCAGTGTTTTTACTACGGGTTCTTGTCCAACAACCTGGTCCCATAAACGGGGCCGCCATTTTCGATAAAACGCCTGTGACATTTTTCACCAGTTAGGGTTCAAAGATACCCCGATACCTATCCAACTGCCATTTGATAAATCCAAAATTGGAATAGATTGCAGTTGCCTTGCAGCATCGGGAAGATATAAATTGTAACCGGAATTTCGTTTTTTCAGTTGATGGATGGCTCCTTTAGCTGTATCAAGAAGATGCCAAGCGTAAATTTGCTTTCTATGGAACCCGATAGGTTGCTCTCACGGCCCCATCCTGATCCACCAAAGAGACCAGTTCACCGGTAGCCCAGACTGGTTCTTTCAATCCCCAGTACAGCTCGATCACGCTGTTGGTACCGGGCTTGGAATAAATTTTGATAGCCCCATCTTTATTCAACATCAATTCCGGGAAAGTAAACCGGTGGTTGTTCTCATCTTCCAAACGCCAACCGGTGACCCAAAGTTCGCCCTCCCCGGTGCGTTTTAATAGAACCACCTCTGTTTCCAAATCACCTACTCCGAAGACATTTTCAATTTGAGCGCCCCCGTCGCCGACAGCCGGTTTGACGGATACATGTCCCGCTCCGGTCGGTTGGCTGGCAGGAACCGGGGTGCCTAATATCTGATTATTTATCGCCTGTTGGGTGACAGTTGCTGCCAACTGCGCCACTGGTTGAATATTCAGCCGATGATTGCGATCCCACAACGACAAAACGGTTAGCGTAGTGATGGCCGAAACGATCACGTTAAGAATAAGGTAAAAGAGAAGGCGTTTCCAAGGGTTCATAGCGAGTGATGGAATCATAGCACAATTTTCAGGATACAATACCGTTCATGTTGTACTTAATTGACGGTCATAACCTGATTCCGCATATTGCCGGATTGAGTCTGCGCCAAGTGGATGATGAAATGCGCCTACTAGAACTTTTGCGGACTTTCAGCCGGGACAAACGGGCGCGGATCGAGGTCTTTTTTGACGGCGCTCCACCCGGGTGGGCCGGAGCAAAAAGCTTTGGAACCATCACCGCCCATTTTGTATTGAAGGGAACAACGGCAGATGAAGCTATCCGCTGGCGGTTAAATCAAATTTCGCCAGGCAGCGGGGTGACGGTGGTTAGTTCTGACCGGCAAGTGCAGGCAGAGGCGATAAGTC
>JBAWYZ010000272.1:0-3544 GCA_037143255.1 Leptolinea sp.
GTAGAGTTCAATCAGCTCCAGTTCATTCGTACCACTCTCCAGAAGAATCCCTTTACTATCTGACGCAGCCATTTGTCATCCTTTCGAAACGGATCAAAAATTGATCCAATTTTTACTCCTTGTTTTTTTAACTGCCTTAAATATTGATCCGATTGCAGTGACGAAAGCTATAAATCCAGCAGGATTTTTATAGCGGAGTTTTGGGTGGCCATAACAAAAGCCTCCGTTGCCGATTCAATGGGAAAGCGGTTGGTAATCAGTCTTTCAAGAGGCATGTCGGGATGCTTCGCCATCAGGGACAGTCCATGTCGAAACTGACCGCAGCGGGACCCAATAACAGTGAGTTCATGAATGACTATGGGGGATAGGTTTACCGTTGCGGATACTGCAACCGTAGATTTCAACACAACAATGCCGCGGGGCCGACACAAAGTCATTGCATCTGCAAGACCGGTTGCAGAACCTGTGGCTTCAACCACCACATCAGCTCCGGAACAATGATTGCCGCCGTGAGCAATCTTGATGTTGTTCCATAGGGACAGCGCAAGCTTTTCCGGGTGATGGCCGATAAGGGTGACATCGGATGCCACTGTTGACAGAACCCACGCACAGAGGATGCCAAGGCGACCATCGCCAAGAACGACAATCCGCTGTGAGCCGTTCAGAGACAGTTGTTCCAGAATTTCACATGCGGCCGAAAGCGGCTCGATCAACACTGCCCGATCATCAGAAATATTTGCAGGAATCTCAATCAGATTGGATATCGGAAGAACGCAGTAATCGGCCATGCAACCGTTTAGCCGGTCGATACCCAGGGTTATCCGGCTGGGGCAGTGCCTGCCCTGCCCTTTTTGGCACCATGAGCATTGTCCACACCCCGCATTAATCTCTCCGGCCACTCGTTTGCCAATCCACCGAATATCCTCACAAGACTCAACAATCCCGACAAATTCATGGCCAAGTACGCCAGAAAATCCAAGGTAGCCATTTATCAGCTCCAGATCGGTCTGGCAAATACCTGCCGTTATTACCCGGATTTTGGCCCAACCCGGCTGAACCTCTGGAACCGGAAAATTCGGCGTAAATCGAAGTTGTCCGTCCAACACAATCGCGCGCATCATCTTTCCCTTCACGATGTCAGAATTTGCTGAATACTCCGATTGATGTCAAGTACTCATCGAACTGCCGATAATTGGCATTTGCAATTCCATCCTGTTCGTTCCGCCCCAGGTTGGCGGCTATGCTGATATTGACCCCAATATTGGCGTTGATGTTATGGCTAAGACTTGTTGAAAGCGCATATAGCCAATCGTTACGAAGTGAGGGGGCGGACGATCCGGCGGTGAGATTCCCGACTGTGTAGTCAGCGTTCTTCAGTTGGCAATTCATGTTCCATGTTAATGCCGTATCGAATCTGTGGCGATAACCCAGATCAAGACTGGTGTCAAAAGTCGGAACCTGTCCGGTACTTGATACCCATCGGGAACCTTTGTATTTAACCATCACCGTATCATGTTTCGATATTTCTCCTGTCAGTGAAGATTCTCCATAAAAATTCACCTGATTTTTATTGTTTACCGGCGCATTGTCAACGTAACCTCGAAAATCCGGCCCGCCGAGCAGTGACAGAGTAAGCCAATTGAAGAGTTTGCCTTCAACTCCTATAATAGTCCGCTGATAGTCGTTAGTTGAAGTGTAATCCGATTTTATAACTTTATCCTGATACTGGCGCCCATAACGATACCCCAGAAAAATGGCCAATTGCGAGGATGTTTTGCGACCCAAATCCACCCCGCCATTGATGTCATAGCGGTCAACCCAATTCTGATATCCACTGATTGCCTGCTGTTCCGTCAACATATCCCAAAGCTGAAGTGAACCCGTTGGACGGATGAAGAATTGGTCCCAGTCAAGTTGAAAATCAATTTTCGTCCGGTCTTGGTACTGATTTCGGCGTTCTCGTGGCAACCCATGGGCATAGCAGCTTCGGACATTGTCTGGAGCAAGATAGATAGGTGCAATACTGCTGCCATCTATGTATTGGAAGGAATTGTCGAAGGTGAAAGAAATATTTTCAGAATTTGCCTTGACTTTGTTTAATATTCGGTGCGCGGTGTTGCTTTCTTCCGATGCCTGGGAATACGTTGCAAAGTCAGGCTCATAATTTAGAGACAATACCTTTAACACGCTCTGATCTTTTATAAACGGGGCAAAATCCATACCGATTTTTGGTGATATGGTGGTAATCCAGGAATAGCTTTTTGGCATACCGTCACCGGATACGCCTAGAAGGTTATCATCGTAACTTTCTTTAAGCCCAAGGGATAGTTCAGTCATCCAGACCGGTTTGTTTAACACAGATGTGGATGCACCGGAAACCGGTAAGGAGGACGGGTTTTCCTGTGCATAGACTGTAGTGGCTATCAGTGCTATGATGATAGAAATCAACAGAAATTGGTTTTGAGATGACTTTTTAATAAGGTGTTTGTTAGACGCCACTTTTTCTCCATTTTTAAAGATGTTAGACGCCAACTGTTGTCCATCCATGTAAATAAAAATATCATGATCCGGGAGATTATTTCATTTGAGTTACCTAAGACCTGATTTCGCTTCTTTGGTGCGAAAGAACGACCCTCCGGAGATGTTCCGTGGCTTTTTGTGGGTCAGGCGCGGAACAAATCGCGGAGACAACAGCCAGGCTATCCGCCCCAGCCTGGATGACCTCGGCGGCATTCGATGCATTTATGCCCCCGATCGCGACCAGGGGATGACGAGACATGGCTCTGACTTTCCTTAGCCCGTCGATCCCCCAATGATTCCGGGTGTTGGTTTTTGTCGGTGTGGCGAATATCGCACTGACACCTAAATAGGCGACATCAAAAGCTTCCGCTGCTTCAACCTGCTCCAGTGTTTCAACCGATAAACCGATAATGGCATCAGGCCCCAGCAACTTTCTGGCAAGAGGATACGGCATGTCTTCCTGCCCGATATGAACCCCGTCGGCACCGACAGCCAGCGCCACATCAACTCGATCGTTGATAATCAAGGGGACGGTATATGGAGCCATAATTATCTTGATGCGTTGAGCTTCTTCGATAAAAAAACGGGTTGAAACATCTTTTTCCCGAAGTTGAACCATTGCCGCGCCACCTTTTACCGCCATTAGAATGACGTTATCCAGGGATTTTTCGTAGAGGGACGCACGATCCGAGACAATATAGACTCCAGTTATATTCTTAAGAATTTCTACTTTCATTTGTGTGAGAAATACCTTGTTATATCACTTTCTGCAAGGATATTCTTTAAAGATTTTTCGATTATTGAAAGTTAAAGTCTTTTACAGAACCCTTCTCGCAGTGTCTTCTTGAATTTGCCGAACGATGAACGTCAAAAAATATTCTTTACATGTTGTAAATAATTTTGGCATCATCTCTACCGAAAAGACTTTCACTTCCCGGTATCTGGAAACGCCCCGTAATTTATCGACCTAAAAAGAATCACGACAATTTAGCGCATAACAAATTGATAATAAATGATTAATACT
>JBAWYZ010000273.1:0-3517 GCA_037143255.1 Leptolinea sp.
GTCAATTTGCATGATTTTCAGCCCAGCAAACGCACGATCGAAATGGGCGATGTCGTGCAAGTTGTAGAAGAATTTCGTGGTTTTCTGGAAAGTTATCTAAATTCAGATGTTCAGGACGAATTCACTATTGTGGAGATCGAATAGATTTTATGAAACCAAATAACATTACTGTTTTTGAGTTATTCGAGCGTCAACAACGTTATGTTGTGCCGCTCTTTCAGCGTCCATATGTTTGGACAAAGGAAAAGCAATGGATTCCGCTTTGGGAAGATATCAGTACTAAAGCTGAAGAAATTATCAACAGCCAACGTTATAATCATCGTGAACCGAATAATCACTTTATGGGTGCCATTGTTCTCAACCCAATCAGAACTAGCGGGTTGCAAGTTACAGCTAAATCTATTATTGATGGGCAACAGCGTCTTACAACGTTGCAAATTATTTTAATTGCACTGCGAGATTTTATGTGCGCCATCAAAATAGATGATTTGCTATCTACGATAAAATTGCATACCGAAAACAATTGCAAGTTAGAACATCCTGTTGAGCGTTATAAAGTATGGCCAACTAATGATGATCGGGTTGAATTTGAAGCTATTTTTAATGCTGGCTCACCTGAAAATATTAATGCCAAATATCCTCCTGTTCGTCGTAAAGGACATCATAAACCAGACCCATCCCCTCCATTGATTTCTGCATATCTGTATTTCTACGAATCTATTCAGTCTTTTGTTAATGTTGACAGTAACGAAGATGGGGAATTCACTCCCGAAGATCAGGCAGAAAGATTATCAGCATTGGTTGGAGCCTTTAAACGCCATCTCGAAATTGTTACAATTGAGCTAGATGAGAATGATAACCCTCAAATGATCTTTGAAACGTTGAATTTTCGAGGTGAACCTCTTCTGCCTTCCGATCTGATTCGTAACTTTGTATTTTTGGAAGCCACGCGTGGCGGAGCAAAAGTCGAGGATCTTTATCACCAGTATTGGCAATTTTATGATCAGCGGGGTCCCGATGGGGGTATTAACTTCTGGAAAGCACAGGAAAAGCAAGGCCGCATTCAGCGTCAACGCATTGACCTTTTTGTATTTCACTACCTGGTGTACCAAACTGTAGGAGAAATATTTATTACTCGGTTATATCAGGAGTTTCATGATTGGTGGTCGCGGGAACCGCGCCAAGTAGAAGCAGAATTAAAATCCTTGCAGAGCCATAGTCTGCTCTTCCAGCAATTTTATAAGCCGGATTTGAACACGCGGGTGGGTATCTTCCTGCGTCGGCTGCGATTATTGGATGTCACCACAGTCTATCCTTTATTGCTTTACTTACTAAGCAGAGACCGAGTTACCCTTCCTCAATCAGAACTGGAAGCAATGCTGATTGATCTGGAATCCTATTTAGTACGCCGCTTGGTTTGTGGACTGACAACGAAGAATTATAATAATATTTTTCTTTCTTTGCTACGCAATTTACAGAAAGCAGAACGCCTGGATCAGGCAGCTTTACGTTCACTGCTGACTGGATTGACCGGAGATAGTGCTCGTTGGCCTTCTGATAGGGAGTTCGAGACAGCCTGGCTTTCCCGCCCCGTTTATCTACAATTAGGACATCGCACACGCATGATTTTAGAAGCACTGGATCTTCAGATGCGTACCAATAAACAGGAAGAAGCCTACCGTAATCTTGAGAAATTGACCATTGAACATTTGATGCCTCAGGCTTGGCAGGAAAACTATCCATTGTCCGAAGGGTTAAGCACAGAAGAAAAAATCCATGCGACCGTAAATCGGGAAAATCTACTTCATACCCTAGGAAACCTGACGTTGCTTACTTTTGTTCTTAACGACTCAATTAATAATGGACCATTCACGAAGAAGTATAGTGAAATTACCAAACAGAGTGAATTACGGTTGAACGCAGACTTATTAAATCTGACGCAGCCCCTTGTATGGAATGAAGATGCCATCCTCAAACGCGGGCAAAAACTATACTCCGTAGCCATAAATATCTGGCCACACAGGTAATGTCTATGCCAAAGAAAGACCCGCATTCCCAACCCGGATTCAAAGGCATAGGATTTGACGGAGAATAATGAGCGCAAAACATGAGGAAGAAAACATGGCTAATAAGAGAAACTACTTAGATGAACTGCCGGAAATTACCCGGCGTATTCGTCAGGTGAGCGATCCAGATAAGATCATCCTGTTTGGTTCTTATGCACGCGGTGAGGCAGGTCAGCAAAGCGATCTGGATTTGATGGTTATTAAGGATGGTTTAGTGTCTGTCCCTGCTGAAACAAAAAAGATATATCGAGCGCTTGCGAATTTCACTGTTCCCATCGATGTTGTCGTTGTCAGTACAGCGAACTTCGAAGAATATGGAAAATTGGTTGGTACAGTCCTCTACCCGGCTTTGAAAGAAGGTATCATTCTCTATGAACGCTGAAACCTCTCAAGCCATCCACAAACTGGTCTTCGATTGGCTGCGGCTTGCTCAAGCAGATTTGGCTATCGCACAAATGGTCAACGATGAGCGCATTACTACGGAAATTTTGGTTTTTCACGCCCAACAGGCGGTAGAAAAAGCACTGAAAGCCTTATTGGTACAGCGCCAAATAGAATTTCCTAAGACTCATTCGATAGGTATGCTCCTTAATCTTTGCAAAGAAGCCAAGTATGACGTACCCGATGATCTCGACGAAACTGCAACCATGACGGCATATGCAGTTGTTACACGCTATCCAGGGATAGAGTTGCATATTAGCACCAAAGATGCGCTCGATGCATCGGAGCTTGCCATGCAGTTATTGGCTTGGGTAAAGTCGCAAATTGAAGAACCTTTATGATCGAATCCTGGATTCTCTCCAAACTTGAACCACTGAATGGGGCACCCCTCATCATCCTGCGTGACCCGCAGCGCATGATCCAGCGCGGCGCCCGCGTCGTGGACGGCTGGGCTGAGCAAAACGGCTACACGGTCCTGTTCTGCACCGGTAACCTGGGTCTGCGGGATTTATATGAGCCGTTACGCACGGCGCCGGATGCCCGTGTACTGGTTGTGGACCGCAGCCGCAAGGACAGCAATCAAAGCCTTTTCTACCCAGACCTGGAAGCCCAGCTTGGCGGGCAGGCGCCGCTGGAATTATCCTTGCGCGATTTTCTGGTGGAACAGACCGGTGATGATGCCTGGCCGCACTTTGTGGAAGACCGCAACCTGGCGCGCCTGCTCCTGACAAACCTGCCTCAAGCAGTTGGCGCGCATGCCCAACTCCGCCAGGTCTCTGCCAACCGCTTTAGTGACAGCGATCTTTACAAAATCATCCTGGGCGCCACGCTCAAAATCAATCCTTTCAAGAAACTCACCCCGAGTGAAATCCGGCGCTTGTGCATCGAACAGCATAGCTCTCTGGAAGAAGTGAATCAATACCTTTCACCCGATGTGATGACCGCCTTGAAAAATATGATCGAGAGTGCCCCCCAACCTTTCTGCTGGCTTCTTGAACGCGACCCGGATG
>JBAWYZ010000274.1:0-3508 GCA_037143255.1 Leptolinea sp.
ATTCAAAAGATCTCGAATTAATCAATTTTCCGTTAGCCACTCATACAAAATATTAGAGTTAATATTAATTCGCCTATCAAATTAACCGCAATTGTCGAGAGCAGTTTACGGTACAATTCCTTTATGCCAACTTCCCGAAAACGGGTACTTACCGCACTTTTTCCCCAGCAACCTGATTGCACTCCGGGTGATATGCTGGCAGTGCTGGAAATTGGGAACAAACAGCTAACGCTTTGCGAAATGAAAACCTGCGGGGATGTACGGCAACTCAAACCCGCACTGGTGCAAACCCAGGGACAAAGCGGGGTAAATCCTTACGCAGTCGCACCGCCTGCAAGTTGATACCCCATTGGATATGAGCTGGTCATATATGAGGTGAAACAGCGCTATTCTCTAAACTCCTTCCTTTTAAATCTATTCATGGAGAAACAAATGCAACTACACCTGGTCGGCGGATTTTTAGGCAGCGGAAAAACCACTGCTATTGCAGCGGCATGTAAATTATTAGCTGCCCGCAAATTGACGGCCGGTGTGATCACGAATGACCTGGGGAAATATCTGGTGGACACCGCTTTTTTTGACTTGCAGAAAATCCCGGCAGTGCAGGTGACCAACGGATGCTTTTGTTGTAATTACGACGATCTGACTGCCCGATTGGATCAATTGGTACGGGCTGTTCAACCGGATGTTGTGTTTGCCGAATCAGTAGGCTCGTGCGCCGATGTGGTGGCTACTGTCATCAAACCGCTGCAAGAACTGGAGCAGGCTGCCGGCGGAAATGCCACCCTGACTGTATTTACCGATGTCCGCTTGTTTTCCCCCTGGCTTGCTGGGGAGGAACTTCCCTTCAGCGAGAATGTTATGTACATATTTGCTAAGCAAATTGAAGAGGCCGGTTTGTTGGTACTGAATAAACGTGACCTTATTTCTCCTGAACGGGCACACACGGCGCTTGAGGGAGCCCGAAATCGTTTCACTGGCAAACAAATTCGCCTGCAAAATTCATTGGATCAGTTCCAGGTTGAAACCTGGTTGAAAGACCTCAATGTCATGCAATCCAAACCATCGACGCTTCAATCGTTATACCTGGATTACAACCGCTACGCGGACGGCGAAGCTGCACTTGGTTGGCTGGATGCGCACCTGGTATTTCTTATCCCTGCTGGAGGGAATCTAAAACAGCTCGCGGTTGACTGGATTGCTGGCATGTCCCACGAACTGCGCAACCGTAAAATTGGTATCGGTAACCTGAAATTGATGCTGCAAGCAGGCGCTGTTGAAGGAATGGTCAGCTTGACTGCCGGAGATACCGCCGGTTGGCGGGCACAAGTCCCAGATTTAAAAGGAAAGCACTTGTTGGCTTTGGTCAACGTCCGAGTTGAGGCTGACCCTTCAGTTGTGCATGAAGTTGTTTTACAAGCCGCCCAAACATGCGCCGCAAAAGTTCAGGGACAAGTAGAAGAAAAGGATGCCGAGGCTTTCCGGCCGGGCTTCCCGAAACCTCAGCGGCGCATGGCATAATTGTTTGAATCGGGCATGGCGAATCATTTTATGTCATAATATAGCTATCTAAAAATGGAGGGCATCCTATGACGATTGATACGAAACCAACCCGTAACCTGGCATTGGAACTGGTGCGCGTAACTGAAGCGGCGGCGCTGGCAGCCGGTCGGCACATGGGACGCGGCGATAAGGAAGTGGCAGACAAAGCCGCCGTAGATGCCATGCGTTGGATTATGAACACCATCCCGATGGAAGGAGTGGTTGTTATCGGTGAGGGCGAAAAGGATGAAGCCCCCATGCTATTTAATGGAGAAGTTTTAGGAACCGGTGAATATCCCAAAGTAGATATTGCCGTCGACCCGATTGATGGCACCCGTCCTCTGTCCACAGGATTGAACAATTCGATTGCTACTGTTGCTATTGCGCCGCGGGGAACCATGTTCAACCCCGGCCCATTTTTATATATGAACAAGATTGCTGTTGGCCCGGAAGCAAAAGATGTAATCGACATCAACGCGCCAGTGAAAGACAATTTGAAGAAAATTGCCAAAGCCAAGGGAGAGAATGTGGAAGACCTGACCGTAGTGATTTTAGATCGCCCACGTCATAAAGTGTTAATTAGCGAGGTGCGAGCCTGCGGTGCGCGTATCCGTCAGATTCCGGATGGCGATGTGGCCGGCGCATTGATGACCGCCTGGCCGGATTCACATATCGATGTGCTGATGGGCATCGGGGGAACACCCGAGGGAGTGCTGGCCGCCTGTGCTTTACGCGCTATGGGTGGGTCTATTCAGGGAAAATTGTTTGCCCGTAATGAGCATGAACGGCAACGCGGCCGCGAAATGGGGTACGACTTTGAGAAGGTGCTCACTATGAATGACCTGGTCTCATCGGAGGATGTGTTTTTCGCAGCTACAGGCATCACTAACGGAGATTTACTGAGTGGAGTGAGTTATTTCAAAGATGGTGCGCGCACTGACAGCCTGGTGATGCGCGGACTTACCGGTACCGTTCGGCAGATCATATCTACCCACCGGCTGGAGAAATTGGCTCTCATCAGCTCGATTCAGTATTAGTGAAGTTGAACTATATTGGCGCGGAACAACAGATTGGATTCAATGATTCAGATCTGATATTGACATTGTTGCCCCACTTTCTGGCTCATTGTTCAGTCAGTCGACCTGGCATCAAATGTTGCAATATTCTGGTTGCGCGGAACTAATGGGCGACACTCTTCGCCAAGGTTAGTTCAATTGCACCTCCCCTTCAAAAATTTGCTGGTTCGCTGAATCGTTTATAATTCCGGGCGTGAATTTCCCTTTCCTGCGCAATGTTTTCCTCAAAGGTATCCTGATCTTTGCGATACTTAGCCTGGTGATTGGCGACATCCCAGCGGATATATTGGGGAAGATATCTATCTATAATAGTCTTATTCCCGGTCGGCTGCGCCTGCCGTTTGGTGAAACCCCGCAGCGCTCGTATAACCTGAGCTTATATAACCTGGATGCAATGTTCGCCGCACACGAAATCTCCAAATCAGCTGCTGCAGACAAAGAAACCAGAATTATTCTGCTGGGCGATTCCTCTATCTGGGGAACATTACAAAAACCGGAGGAAACTCTATCCGGGCGATTGAATGCCCGCAATTTGCAAATTTGCGGCAAATCTGTCCACTTTTACAACCTGGGATATCCCACCATCTCGCTGGCCAAGGATGTAATCATTTTGCAGCGTGCCCTGCAAACCAATCCCGACCTGGCCGTATGGGTGACCACTCTGGAAGCATTTCCGAAAGATAAACAGTTTGCTTCTCCACTGGCAGAAAATAACCGAGGCCGATTGATGGCTACACAGGGAACGGAAGTCCAACCGGCTGTCGTTTCGGGTGGAATTCTGGATGGCACAATCTTCGGCCGCCGGCGTGAACTGGCCGATTGGGTGCGTTTGCAGTTGTACGGGATTCCCTGGGCAGCCACCGGGATAGACCAGGATTATCCGGTGCGTT
>JBAWYZ010000275.1:0-3503 GCA_037143255.1 Leptolinea sp.
CAATTAACAGAGTCTGTTCGCCGTAGACCTTACAGTGTCATACTATTTGATGAAATTGAAAAGGCGCATAGTGAGGTCTTCAATATTCTTCTTCAACTATTGGATGATGGCCGCCTGACAGATGGTCAGGGACGAACAGTTGATTTCCGCAACACAGTTGTGATAATGACCAGCAACCTGGGCAGTGAATTGTGGACAGAAACGCATGGTAAAGTCCAACGGGATGAAATTACCCGTACACTTCAGGCGCACTTCCGCCCCGAATTCCTTAACCGCATTGACGAAATTGTGGTTTTTCATTCGCTTACACGCCAGGATATTGCCGAAATCGTCGGAATTCAATTGAAACGCGTGGCTCACTTACTGTCAGATAAAGGTTACCAATTGGAAGTCACTCCAGCCGCCCGGGAATGGTTGGGTGAAACCGGATACGACCCAGATTACGGTGCTCGGCCGCTAAAGCGCACCATCCAGAGGGAATTGCAGGATTCGCTGGCCATCAAGATGCTTTCCGGTGAATTTCGCCAGGGAGAGACCATTTTTGTTGATAAAAGTGAAAATGGATTATCCTTCACTCCGGTTGTCGAACCGGCAGTATAAACAACGATACTATGTAACGAATGACAGGATCGGACATCTAATGCATATCGACGCCTCGAATGAAAGTGATCTCTTAGCCCAGTTTCAATCCTCTGATCCTAATTCAGCAGTAGCGGAGCTGTTTGAAACTTACGCCGATCCAATCTACCGGCTGGCCATGCAATTGCTTGGCGACCCAACAGCCGCGGAAGATGTGGTTCAAGAGACTTTCCTTTCAGCCATGACGCATCGAGCCGGGTTTCAAGGCCGCTCAAAGTTGAGTTCTTGGCTGTATCGTATTGCTTACAATGCAGCTTTGAACCGTTTGCGCCGCAATCGCGAAGACCCAATGCCGGAGGAAGATCCGGATGAGGATACGCCGGCGCCTCTCCCGCGTTCATTGATCGAATGGACGATGACACCGGAAGATATTAATGCAAATAAAGAAGCTGGTGATTACTTGGAAAAAGCTATCATGGCATTACCCATGAAATACCGGGTGGTTTTCTTTCTAAGGGATATTGAAGATCAGTCCACAGAACAGACTGCCGGAGTATTGGGTCTCACAGAGACGGCTGTCAAAGTCCGATTGCACCGCGCCCGGTTGGCTTTGCGGGAAAGCTTGTCTGAGTATTTCACAGAAAGAAATGCTAAAGTTTGAGAAGGAGCTATTATGAAATGTGAAGAGATAGTCCAATATCTTTCTGATTATATTGACGGGGACTTACCAGTTGAAATATTGGAACAAGCTGAACAACACATGGCTGGCTGCAAAAATTGCACAGCCGCTGTTAAAACACTGCAAAACACAATCCAATTATACAAACACACCGGAAAAGCACGTATCGCCCCGGAACACCGCAATTCCCTGTTGGCTGCTATTCAGGAGGCAGCCAAATCCCATTCTCATGAATAATCAATTTCTTGTAACCTTTTTGGATTAGTTCCATCCTAATAATAAGAAATTCAAAAAAGGTTCAGGAGGAAGAAATGAAAGTAAATGAGTCAATGGTTGACCGCGGGATAAGGGTCGTTATCGGGCTAGCTTTGCTGGCATTGGGTTTTAGTGGCGCAGTTTCGGGAACGCTTGGAACAGTTTTCAAAGTGCTCGGATTTGTTCCAATACTCACGGGTTTGATCGGGTTTTGTCCGCTTTACAGCCTGTTCAAATTTCAGACAAATAAATAGCAATACTAGAAAAGAAGGCGCCAGTTGGAGCCTTCTTTTCTCAAAAAGGTTAGAATGAATAAACAAGACATCTTCCAACGTTCCATGCAATCCGGTAAACCAATTGTGATCGAATTCTGGGCAACCTGGTGCGTCCCGTGTCGAACGATGACGCCGGCATTAGAGAAAACCGCCCATCAATTTGAAGAATCTGTTGAATTGATGCGTGTCAACGCTGATGAACATCCGCAGGCATTAAAAGATTTTGGCATCCTGGGTATTCCCTCCATCGTTGTAGTATCTGCCGGGCGGGAAATCACAAGGCACACTGGTGCATTGAATCTATCCCAATTACAAGTATTATTTGACGCAGCCACCAACCATCAGGAAATCCTGATTCCTCCCAGCAACGGTCAACGGGTATTAAGGATTGGTGCCGGCTTAGCGATTGCTCTTATTGGAAATTTATGGGGGCCCGCTTTGCCACTGTATCTGATTGGCGCTGCGCTCATTTTCAGCGGACTGTATGATCGGTGTCCAATTTATAAGATGCTTTACCCCATGATTATGGCAAAGATATATCCAAAAATCGGTAAGGTTTCTGAGTAGCAAATATTCAAATTATTGGTGAACCTTCATCAGGTTTTTTGGAGAGGGAAGGATACAAAACTCACATCCTTCAGGCTGCCCAAGTTTTTTTTCATTTTTACTAACCACCGAGCGCTGACTCCGCTAAAAAAGTCGTTATTCAAATTATTAAATGAAAAACCTGCCAAACGTAGGGGCATGCCTTTTTTGTACGGGTCAACACCCATCGAGCAGGGACAAGTGCGTAGGATGGGTTGACCGCCTATGGAAATTATTCATTCTGTACTGAAAAGCCACAAAGGAAAAGAGGTGGGGTCATCCTATCAGATGCTGGATAATCTAAATCATGATGGGTAAAACGCACTTCAGAATCGGTTGAATTAAATCGATCAAACGCATTTGTGAGTGGGCGTTTTATCCATCCTACAACTGACCTATATCTTCCCGGAATAGATAAATCGGCCAAAATCAAATTGCCTTTATTTTTGGATTAATACCCTCCATCTTTTTCATTAATTATTTTGAATATCTAAACCAATTTATGACACCAATGTCAACCCAAAGTAAAGATGTACCCAGATTGACAAAATAGAGATGTCCCCTTTTTAGGATTAAGGGGTTGTCTACGCCAGGGATGATTGGGGGCAGGACAATGGGCTTTACTTTGGTTTTGCAAAACCATGTCGATATCTTTGGAAGAAACCACCTCGGCTTGTTTGGATTGTTTGCGAAAAATGGTGTAGTCCAAAAGTTTGCCCTTGTAAAGAATAGTGACCTTGCCGGAGATATCCTGACAGACCATCACACGGGCATGGCGGAGGGAATAAGTAGGACGGGCAGTCTGGATCTGATAGACCAGATTGTTGAATTGCAAGGTCAGGTTTTTTGACAGGGAGCGTGTTTCTTGCCAGGTAAGAATAATGACCAGATCGTCATGAGAATTAAGATGGCGATGGGCATCAAGCTGGCTTTTTGGTTCAACTGCAAAACGGCGGTCGAAATCATTCATAAATTCGGGAAGATAGGCATTCCCGGCGTCCATGCTGGAAATGCCCCTCAAGCGTATTTCTTTGACCAGACGGTCTTGTAGGGTCTCGTTGGCCCGCTCCACCCGGCCTTTGGCTTGGGGGGTATTGGCACAAATGATCTTGATCCCCAATTCTTCCATT
>JBAWYZ010000276.1:0-3501 GCA_037143255.1 Leptolinea sp.
CGCAATGGTCGCCGGATGGCGGTCAGTTGGCCGTTTTTATCCCAGCCGCCGACTCGCTAGCAGAACCGCGTCAACCAGCTTCAATTTGGATGATGAAGGTTGCCGGGGGAAACCCGATTTTGCAGGCGCAAGTAGTTCCTCACTTTATTGGACCAGTTTCAGTCTCGCCGGATTTGTCAAAAATGTTTTATGTAAAAGAAATTGGCGCAAAGGAAGAAAACAAAAGAGAAATTCGAACCGCATTGATTAGCGGGCAAAATGATCGGTATGTATTTTCGGGAGGCACGCCCATAATCTGGAATTGGAATCCGAATTCTGAGGTTTTTGCTTACCAGACAGATAACGCCGCTCCAATTACCGTTAGCGAGATGAACGGATCAGTCGGTGATCTAAAGGACACTGAAGGTCTTGATTGGTTCAGTTGGGTAGATGCGCAGTCTTATTTGTTCACCCGGACCAATGCTGGAACTCAGGAAATTCTGTTCGGAAAATGGGGAGAGGGCAGCTTTTCGATTGCCGCCCTCCCAGAATCGGATCGGTACAGGATGCAGGTGGATTTCACCCGCTAGACCTCAGGCAGTTACCAGAGTTCCAGCTTTTCCTCCGACCAAGACACTATGCAAGGCTTTTTCATCCCAAAGATTTAATACCAGGATGGGGAGTTTGTTTTCCATGCACAGAGTGATGGCGGTTGTATCCATCACTTCCAGCCGGCGGTTGATCGTATCAATGTAAGTTAGTTGATCGAACTTGACCGCATTCGGGTTTTTTTCCGGATCGCTGTCATACACGCCGTCCACTTTGGTGGCTTTGATAAGCACATCGGCATCGATCTCCATGGCACGTAGGGCGGCAGCCGTGTCGGTGGAAAAGTAAGGGTTGCCGGTTCCGCCGCCAAAAATGACGACTCTTCCTTTTTCCAGATGGCGGATAGCCCGGCGGCGGATGTAAGGTTCAGCAACAGAGCGCATCTCAATGGCAGATTGAACTCGGGTCAAAACACCCAAACTTTCAAGCGCATCCATCAACGCCAGGGCATTCATCACAGTCGCCAGCATACCCATATAATCGGCAGTAGCGCGGTCCATACCGCTGGAAAGGCCAACCTTGCCGCGCCACAGGTTGCCAGCGCCGATGACAATGGCAACATCTACGCCCATTTCTCGAACTTCTTTTATGCGGCGTGCGATATCCAACCCACGGGTAGGGTCTATCCCTGCGCCAACATCACCGCCAAGGGCTTCACCACTAAGTTTCAAAAGAATACGGTGGTATTTTAAGGATTCCATAAAACCTTCCTTGATAATAAAAAAGCCAACCAATTGGTTGGCTTTCTAAACCTTTACTCTTTTGTGGTTGATTCGCCTAATTCCCACCGGGCAAAACGGCGGATAACGATATTTTCTCCGAGGCTGACAATTGCATCATTCAGCAGTTGCTGGATAGTCAAGTTTTCATCCCGGATGTATTTCTGGCGCAAAAGAACTTTTTCATCCTTGAATTTTGCAATCGAGCCTTCTACAATCTTGGGGAGGATGGCTTCCGGTTTGCCATCTTCTTTGGCTTTGGCGATGGCAATGCGGGTTTCGCGTTCAATATCTTCGGCAGGGATGTCTTCTTCCTTGACATACTCGGGCGCCGACGCAGCTATCTGCAAGGCGATTTCGTGCGCAAAACTGCGGAATTTATCTGAGCGGCCGACAAAATCGGTTTCGCTGTTCACTTCCACCATCACACCGATCCGTCCCTGAGAGTGGGAGTATAACTCGACCATACCATCTGAAGAATTGCGGTCGGCACGTTTGGCGGCAGTAGCAAGGCCTTTTTCCCGCAGGAATTCAACAGCCTTTTTGTAATCGCCATCGGCATTTTCAAGCGCTTTTTTGCAGTCCGATATTCCGGCTGCGGTTGCCTGGCGGAGCTGTTTGATCATTTCAGTTGAAATTTCCATTATTTACCTTTACAAAATAGTTTCCGTGCTGCAATAAATTAGGGGATATCTTCGATCAGGTCTTCAACGGCCAGGCCGCCCAGTTTGGCCAGGGTAGCAGCCCCAAGAAGATCTTTATCTTCGAGTTCGGTATCTTCCAACATGCTGCGTTTTGCGGCGGCAGAGCGGAAGGCTGGTTCAGATTCAGCGCCTTCGGTTTCATAATCGTCGTCTTTGCGCATGGATTTACCTTCGATAGCGGCATCGGCAATTTTGCCAACCAGTAGTTTGATGGCACGAATGGCATCATCATTGGAGGGGATGACATAATCAACACCGCGTGGATCACAATTGGTATCCATCATGGCGATGACCGGGATGTTCATAATGTTGGCTTCGTGGACAGCGGTCTCTTCACGACCGACATCTACCACGAAAACCAGGTCGGGCAGGCGTTTCATATTGCGTACACCGCTCAGACGAATGAGCAAACGATTGATTTCGCGTTCAATTAGCAGGCCTTCTTTTTTGGTCAGACGGTTGATTTCACCCGTATCCCGTAATTTTTCCATGCGTTCCAATTCGACGATCCGTTGGAAAATTGTGACCCAGTTAGTAAGCATACCGCCCAACCAGCGTTCTGTTACATAAGGCATTCCGCAGCGGATAGCCTCTTCTTTGATGGTTTCCTGTGCCTGTCGTTTGGTTCCGATGAACAGGACCGAACCGCCACCGGAAACTGTATCCCGAACCAAACCATAAGCGGCGTTGATGGATTTGACAGTTTGTTGCAGGTCAATAATGTGGATACCGTTGCGTTCGGTGAAAATATAGGGACGCATGGACGGGTTCCACTTGTTGGTGCGGTGACCAAAATGAACACCACTTTCCAACAGGGCTTTCATGGATATAACTGTAGACATAATTCGCAGGCTCCTTTTTGCGTTTTCGACCGCTTCCTTCTACCCGGCCCACCACCGTTTGTAACGGCACGCGGGGTCAGTCCAGAAGCGTGAGGATGAGTGTCTTTGCTTTCGCAAAGCGAGAATAGTATATCACAAATATCATTTGCCAAGAATAAAATTTGTAACTGCTCCGCATGTATTTTTAACATCAACGAAAAGAAACCCGAAACAAATAAGAATGAGGAATATAGTGCAACTCTTGGTTTTTACCCTTTCCCCTTTCTGTATTTTTAGCGCTTCGTGGTGATTGATTTTTTGGCTGAGCAATAATAAAAAATTCTGGAAAATCGAATGCACTAAACAATCTAATTATGGCAATATTTCCGCTATAATCATTCCCATGATACTCAAAGACCGGTTTAAAGAAGCCTTATGTTATGCCACTGACCTGCATGCCGAACAAATTCGGAAAGGTTCCGGTGTTCCGTATGTAGCTCATCTTCTTGGGGTAGCCAGCCTGGTTCTGGAATACGGTGGTTCTGAAGATGAAGCCATCGCGGCGCTGCTGCATGATGCTGTGGAAGACCAGGGTGGGCAAAAAACCCGACAGGAAATTGCTCAACGTTTTGGCGAGAATGTTGCCCAAATTGTGGATGGGTGCACGGA
>JBAWYZ010000277.1:0-3480 GCA_037143255.1 Leptolinea sp.
CCAAAGAGCTATCACTATTGAAACGTGAGACGACGAGATTTTGGGGGGCATCCATCTCCATGTTGAAAATGGTTCCCGCTACAACGATTTTGCCGTCTGGCTGGAGCGCAAGAGCGCCGCTGCTGTTCTGGAAGTAATCGAGCCGGGCGGTTATTGTGCCTTTTCCATTTATGCCGAAGGTGGATTTGTCGGTGGTACCATTCGAATTGAGTCGGGCAAGAGAGATGTAATTTTTGCCATCATCATCCTTTAGCATGTCACCGGACATGACGATTTTGTTGTCAGGTTGGATCACAACCGCCTTGCCCCAGTTATACCGGCTAGCTGGAAAATCTGACCAATCTAATGTGTAATTTATATCCCGAGTGCCGTCACTGTTGAAACGCGCGATCTGAAAATCGATGTGGTTTCCGTAGCGGAATTGATAATCGCCAACCACCACTATTTTCCCATCCGGTTGGACTGTCACATCCCTGGCAGAATAGAGATGATCGCTATCAGTATCAAGGGCTCCCATTCCGTTTGTGCCAAAGGATGTGTCCAAGGTACCATTACTGTAGTAGCGGACAACGGCATAACCTCCATTGCTTACCCCGGCAACAATGAGCTTCCCGTCGGACTGGAGTGCAATTTTTGACCCAAAGAATGGAGTAACTTCTATGAAAATGCTTCCATTTGTACCGAAGGAAGTATCGAAAGTGCCATTGGTATTGTAGCGGGTGATAGCTTTTTTGGATTGGTCAGCACTTAGCTTAACATTTACCAATGTGACGATCTTGCCATCTGGTTGCAGTACAACCTCCAATGTGGAACTGGGCAGCCCGTTAATTTTTGTCGTCACCACGCCGTTCAAGCCAAAGGTCGAATCGAACATCGAAACCGGAGACGGATTGGGATTGAGAATACTGATGACGAGCTCCTGCGAATCGATCAACGTTCCATCGGATGCCTGAACCGTGACGTTGTAGACATGATCCAGTCCCGCATCATTTGGTGCGTTGTAGCCCGGCGCGGTCACGAAAGCGAGGGTTCCAGTTGATGGATTTATGCCAAACAGGGCCGCATCTGCCCCGCCGGTGATTGAATAAGTCAATACTTGCATTGGTAAATCAGCATCGGTTGCGATACCGGTGGTAACAGAAGTTGTATTCTCAGGCAAATCTATATTCGCTGTTGTGTCGCCGCCATTTGAAGTGATTACAGGGGGATGGGTATTAGTATTTCCTCCTGAACTAATGGAATATGTCACGATCAACTGGGGTTGGTCGGATGCGGCGCTGCCTGATGAAAAGAATTTTATGTAATCATCTCCCATGTCATCATTATCATCCCTGCTGAACAATAAGCGAAACTGGGTAAGGCCAAACTTATTAACAAAACCGAGGTTAATATTGTTCAGGTTTGCTGTATACCAATTAAGGGTTGAATTTAAGAACTTTTCCTGGATCGAGCCAATATTGGCAATTGCAGAAAAGTCTTCCACAGTTAAGTTTATGTTATTACCAAAAGTTCCACCACGGATATCCAACAACAGGTCGCCATGTGTTGTGAAAGGATCAGTTCCAACTTCGGTTTGCTTTTTGATTTTCAGGAGTGCAGATGTGATGAGCGCATTGTCCGGAATGGAAATTGTATTAAAAGATAGAATGCCCCGGTATTGACGATCTCTAAAGTCATCGCCAACGAAAATGACTTTTGCTATTTTATCAAGAGTGCCACCCTGGCTGGTATTCTCACCAGATTCGAGGATCCAACCATCATAAGCATCGACAGAATTAAATGTAAGGGAGGTTGTGCTGGATGTACCTGTTTCGTAGCGTGCCAGAATGGCATTGTCCCCGCTGGCACCGACAACAACGACTTTACTGTCCGGTTGTATAACAATACTACTGGCGGATTCGGTATTATTTCCGAAGTCAGTAATTAATTTTCCGTTTGTACCAAATGAAGTGTCAAGTGATCCATCACTGTTGTAACGTGCGAGCAGGAAGTCGCTTGGTGCGGTATCGTTCGGGTCCAGACTGCGGGTTTCCCCCCCCAATATGATTTTCCCGCCAGGTTGAATTGCCAAATCATTAATTGATTCATCGGCGCCAAAGTCAGTAATCACAATTCCAGTTTCACCAAAAGAAGCATCCAGTGAGCCATTGCTATTGAAGCGGGCCACAGCCAGGTTGCCGTCGATACCGCCATTGTTGAACACGGTTCCCGTCAGAACGATCTTGCCATCTGCCTGGAGGCCAAGTGCGCTGTGACTGTTATCAAAATCATAAAATGGGATCGTTACTTCTCCATCTGTTCCAAAAGTGGATGTATCGAGTGAACCGTCGGGATTGATCCGCGCAAGAGCGAGCAACGGACCTCTGCCATCGTCATCCGTTATGAGTCCAGCCAGGATAATTTTTCCGTCTGGTTGGATTAGAACGCCTTTTCCGTAGTTATCATGGCTGTTTGGGAAATAGATAACATTACCGATATCTTCCGTGCCATTACTGTTGAAGCGCACAAAAATTAAGTCCACTCGGGTGGAAAATGAGGCTCCATTATCTCCAACAATAACGATCTTGCCATCAAGTTGGATCGCAACATCACTGAGAGCTTGATGAACGTCGTTCCCCCCAAAATCAAAGATACCCATTCCATTTGTACCAAAGGAAGTATCCAGCGTACCGTCGCTGGAATAGCGGACAACAGCGAATGCCTCCCCGCTTTTCCCGGCAACGATCAATTTTCCGCCCGGCTGAAGTGCGATCTTTGACCCAATGAACGAAGCAACGTCAATTCGCACGATTCCATTGACTCCAAAGGAAGTATCCACCGTGCCATTACTGTTGTAACGGGCTATGATTTTCCCAGATTGTTCATCAAGTAATTTGACATTCCCCAAAACAATAATTTTGCCGTCAGCCTGCAGGATGGCATCTCCCGCAGAACTGGGCATTTCATTGAATCTGGTTGACACGACGCCATTTACCCCAAAGGCCGGATCCAGGGACCCGGTTGAGGCAAGAACATTAGTGGCAGACTGCACGACTGTGATAACACTCAAGCACAGCAGTATTCTGGAAGATTTGATAAAGAGCAGATTTGCTTTCATAAGTTATTCCTTGCAAAGAAATGCCGACTTCGCTCATTTCATATATATTGTATAGACTTATGAGCCTTTATTCAAGGTACATTTTCATGACATTTTTCGAAACACCTGATCAGTTTAGCCACTTTTCAATGGGTTTTTTATTAAAAATGCCAAAATTGACTGGCACCCGTTCCCGATAGGACAAATGTGGGATATTAAACCGTGCTCCTTGCAAAGTAAATGCAAGGTTAATCGAATGGCAACCCTTGCCTTCCGGTTTGTGGGTGCTTTATATTTACTGTGTCAAATCAAATATTAAAGGAGAATAAAAATGAGCTTCCGTTTGATGTTTATTATTAATGCTGCAATCCTGGCAATCTTCGGGATAGTATTTACGATCATTC
>JBAWYZ010000278.1:0-3456 GCA_037143255.1 Leptolinea sp.
CCCCAGAGCGTGGCTGCTGGCTCATCCGGATACAATGATCGCCGCTGGCGAACTCAAAATTCTAAATTCCTATCTGCAAAAGTTAGTTGATGGCTGTCCTTTTGCGTACATCACCGGTGAACGCGAGTTTTTCGGCCGAAAGTTTGCGATCCAACCTGGCATTCTGGTTCCCCGCCCAGAAACTGAACTACTGGTTGAGACTGCGCTGCAATGGCTGGCGGGTCATCCCTCCCACCGGGCAGTCGTTGATGTCGGCTGCGGCAGCGGATGCATTGCCATAAGTCTGGCAGCGGAATGTCCGGGGATAACCATCTGCGCTGTTGATATTTTCCCGGATGCAGTCCGTCTTACCCAACGCAATGCTGGCATGCATCAGGTCAATTCAAACGTCCTCTGCCTGGTCGGTGATTTAATCGCGACTTTCAACACCAAATTTGATATGATCTGCGCCAATTTACCATACATCCCAACCAGATTATTGAACGGGCTGGCTGTCACCCGGTTTGAACCGGCGCTGGCATTGGACGGTGGTGAAAACGGACTGCAAATCATTGACCGGCTACTAAAACAGGCCGTACGACTGATTTCGCCTGGCGGATTGATCCTTCTCGAGATCGAATCTGCGCAAGGCGAGAGTGCACAACAACTGGCGTTACAATACTTTCCGCAAAGCGAAGTGCGACTGGTCAGAGACCTGGCAGATCATCCGCGATTGGTAATTATTCAAACATGATAGGAACATAGTTTTTGAAAACTTTTAAACCCGGTATTCTTTCCCTTTTCGGCGCCGTCTTCATTTGGGGTTCAACTTTTGTTATTTCGAAATTTCTGATGAATGACATTGGCCCATTATTGCTAGTTGGGCTGCGCCTGATCATTTCGCTGCTGGCAATCACACCGTTTGCTTTGCGGCGCGGTTTTCAGTGGAAGATGATATTCGAGAAACAATTTCTGATGTTTGGATTAACCGGTATTGCCCTGTATTACGGCCTTTCCAACGTCGGACTGGAAAAATCAACCGCAGCCAATGCTGCTTTGGTTTCTGCCGCCAACCCGGCAGCCGTTGCGCTTTTATCCATAATCTTCCTGCAAGAAAAAATCTCCTGGCAGCGGGCAACAGGGATAGGACTTTCCATCTTTGGCGTTTTACTCATCGCCGGTATTCCTTCAGGGGGTGGTCAATCCATGCTCTTTGGCAACATATTGCTGATAGGAAGCGTAATCGCTTTTGCTGTTTACACTATTCAGGGAAAGAAACTGACCGGCAATATTGATCCCTTGTCTGCCACAACTGCCAGTTTTTATACCGGCTTGATTTGGCTGACGCCATTCATTGCATTTGAATTCTGGCAAACCGGATTTCCGATTATTTCTCCCGTTTCATGGCTGGCAATTGCCTACCTGGGAATTTTTGCCTCTGCGTTGGCTTTTTTCCTGTGGAATGATGCCCTGCGCAGTTTGGATGCATCCATTGCCGGTCCATTTATTAACCTCGTCCCCATCTTAGGGTTGGTTTTCGCGCTACTGGCTGGTGAACAAGTTTCTACAATTCAAATTATTGGCGGACTAATTGCCATTATAGGTGTGGTGATAACGCAGAATATATTCAATTTTCAAAAAGGGATGGTTCATGAAAACCCAGGTTCTTCCGATTAATTCTTTCGAGTCCATTCGTGAAGCATTACGAATTATTGAAACGGGCGGCCTCGTTGCCTTTCCGACAGATACTGTCTACGGGTTGGCAGCTGATGTCCGCTCTGCAGCGGCCATCGAGCGCATTTACCAGGCAAAAGGCCGCGATATGGTCAAGGCTATCCCGGTTCTCATTTGTAATATTGACCAGGTTACTCAAGTCGCGCTAGACTTGCCCAACAGCGCCCGGCGGCTGGCCGAAAAATTCTGGCCCGGCGCACTAACGCTGATCGTTCCCCGTTTGCCAGACCTGCCAGAGAATCTGTCATCCTCCCCCACGGTGGCCGTGCGTATGCCGAATTACGCCCCTGTTCAAACTGTGCTTCAGCATTGCGGTCCGCTGGCTGTCACCTCAGCTAATCTCAGTGGGGAAGCCAATCCCCTGACTGCAGAAGATGTCTTCGCTCAATTGGGCGGCAAAATTGACCTCATTTTAGATGGCGGACCAGTAATCGGCGGAATTCCATCCACAATTGTGGATTGCAGTGTTGATCCAGTTGTCATCACCCGCCACGGCGCCATTCCGGATGAAGCAATTTTTGAAGCTTTGCAAAACGGATAAATCACTCATTTTTCAAAGATTCATTCTCGTTTTTAAAGTCATGGTATTCACAGACGGGATTAAGGCAACTATTTAGCGGTAGAATCAGATAATGGAAACCCAACCCGTCAAGGTTCGTAAAAAACAGGATTTTACCAGTCTGGTAGTGAAAATTGTCTTTGCCATTCTGGCTGTGGCTGCTGCTTTGGCGGCGTACACCGTTACCCGTGCTTTGGTGTCATCCTGGAGTCTGACCAACCTTCCGGGCGACCCGGTGGCATTTGACCCGCTAAATTTTTCTTCCAACCAGACTCCAGAACCTGAGGTTCCCGGGAACAATGTTTTTGCGCCCGAACTTCCGCCTGCAATACAACCCACCCCTGTTCAATGGGATGGTGTAAAACGCATCACAATATTAATCCTTGGGTTAGATTACCGGGATTGGGAAGCTGGTGAAAAACCCCGCTCGGATTCTATGGTATTGCTTACAGTCGATCCGGTTTCAAAAACTGCCGGAATGTTATCAATCCCCCGCGATATGTGGGTGGTCATTCCAGGTTCCGATTACTACAAAATCAACACTGCCTATTTTATCGGCGGACCACAACTGGCAACACAAACCGTAGAGCAATTTATTGGTGTTCCTGTTGATTATTACGCCCAGATTGATTTCAACGCTTTTGTTCAGTTTATTGATACCCTGGGCGGACTGGATATGAAAATTAGGGAGCCCATCAAAGTTGATCCGGTCGGACCCGGAAATACCATTATTCTAGAGCCAGGTACCCAAACCTTGAGTGGCGCTGTTGCGCTGTCTTATGCCCGCAACCGTTATACCAAATTTGACGACTTTGACCGCGCCAAGCGCCAGCAGGAAGTTATCATGGCGGTGCGCAACCAGGTGGTAAACCTGAAAATGATCCCCTCGCTGGTGATTAAATCACCGCAATTATATAAGGACCTTTCCAAAGGAATTCAAACCAACCTGACCCTTGACCAGGTGATCCGCCTGGCTTATCTGATGGAGCAAATTCCGCCGGAAAGTATTACCAAAGCCGTGATTGGCACCACCATGGTTTCATTCGCTAAATCATCGGATGGATTGGATATCCTCGTGCCAATTCCCGACCGCATCCGGGAACTGCGTGATTCGGTTTTCAACACAATGATTCCACCCGCCAAAGAAATCTACGGGGATGATTGGCCTGAATTGCTAAAACAGG
>JBAWYZ010000279.1:0-3453 GCA_037143255.1 Leptolinea sp.
TGCTGCCAGAGAGCGTTTTTGCACCTCAAAATGGAACTGACAAACTGCTATTTTGTTATCAGATCAATAAGCCGCGGATAAACAAGGTCGATTTGTTGTTTTTCTTGAGCCGGGTCGATTAAATCATGCACCAACTTCAGCTCGAGAGGGAACTCGTAGGTAGAAATATTTGCGCCATGTTGACGCCAGTTTGCTGTTATCTCATACGTGAGATTATTGTTGACAGATTCATCATTAGCATTGGTGATGATTAATAGTTTTTTGGCGGCTGGAGCTTCCTGCCGCGCTTTAGTCTGCACTGAAAAACCAATTCGTAATGTTTGTGACAAGCCAAACTTTGAATAACGCGGATATGTATGGGTAGGACCAGCATTCGCCTGCTTGTCGGGTTCCCACCATTCATAAGAATCAGGTAGAGTTGCGTAAATATTCATCACAGGGGCAGTCAACGGAGTTGGAACCTGTTTGAACCCGAAAGCAGGAGAAATGATTACAGCCATATCAAGATCACTCCGGTTTTGAGCGGCCCAGGCAGTTGTTGCGCCACCAGCGGAAATTCCGACCATGATCACTTTTTCTCCCAGACCATGCGCAATATCTACAACGGTATCAGCATAGGTTGCAAGTTCTTGAGCCGTCATTTGACCTTGTTCATCGGTCATCCGATCAACTAAACCGTGATGAGGAAGCGGAGCTATTAAAACGTTGTAACCTGCATCAAAAAACTTTTGACCCAATTCTTGAAACTGTTTCGGACAATTGGTATACCCATGAACCATTACGATGACCTGTTCTACCTTTTTCCCGTTAGTCATAAATTGTGTTTCACAGTCCGGATTCATTTTTGCTGTATTGCTATTTTGAGTGGCAGCTATTCGTTTAATAGCATCCTCATAACTTTGCGCCGGGTTTGGGTGGGATGTCAGCCCAGTGATATTCCAGGGAATAAACAGGCTAATTACACTGCCCAGAAACACGGCAATTACCAGAACAATCAACCAGCTGCGCTGCATAAAAATCAGGAACTTATTTTGGTTCAATGGAATTCTTCCTTTCACGCTAGGTATGTGTAATCGGGGGCAGTTGCAATATATTTTTATCAGCGCTTGAATTCAAGATGGTGTTTCCAGAGTTAATCCGAGTAAACTGTATTTATTATTATACATCCACCTTAACACGGGAAAACTTATTCGCACCTATCGATTTTGTTAGCTAGCGGCTTCTTGTTTGCGAATGGAAATAAATCACTCTATAATATACGAAACTCTTTTTGAAAGGATTTTACGATGAAGAAAATAAAATTGTCTTTGTGGATCATCTCGCTCGTTTTGATTGCAAGTATTGGCTTAACTGCCTGCGGAGACGAGGCTTCTCAAGCTCCTGCTGCAGACGCTCCGGCCGCAGATGCTCCGGCCGTCCCCGCGGCAGATGCTGCGGCCGCTCCGGCTGCTGCGGCGCCCGCAGCCACTGGCGGCAATTCTGTTGCTGACCTGGGTTTCCGCCCAGAAACAAATGGATTCCCATTTGAAAATTATGGTAGTGGCAACTATGTTAATCTTACCCCGGAAGACATGAACCGGATTTACGGTGATGTGGTGTGCGCCAATAAAGTTGATGGGAAATGCGCATTAACCCCGCCATCAGATCAATGGATGCAACAGACCAATGATGCGATGAGCGGTGGACATTGTTATGGTATGGCACAGGCCAGTCTGCTATTCTTCCAAAACAAACTCGCCCCGGCCGATTTTAGCGGCACGGCCATTACCGATTTTAAATTAGATGGAAACGAGAAGCTTCAGCGCGAAATTGCTTTCAACTGGTCTGGCCAAAAACTGGATAAAGTCCGCCAGGGAGCTGTCGGGGGGAAACCCAATGACGTTCTGGATAAAGTGATTGAATCGCTTAAGGCTGGCCCATCCAGTGAAGTATATGTGGCTGGCTTTTTCAAATCTGATGGTTCTGGCGGGCATGCTGTTACTCCCTATGCAGTGGAAGATCGCGGCAATGGGGTTATGGCTTTGATGATCTATGATAATAATTATCCTGGCAAACCGCGGGAAATGCTCTTCGACCGCAACGCCAACAGTTGGTCTTATGAAGCTTCCACAAATCCCTCGGTTGCTTCCCAATTATATACCGGCGATGCCACTACCCAATCCTTCTTCATTTTCCCAGTTTCTCCTGCGATTCAGCAATCGGCCTGTCCCTTCTGTAGCGGGGGTGTTGCGGCTAAAAAGGGGAATGGGTTAGCCAGCACAGTTGGGGCCCAAAACGAGATTTACCTGGATGGGGCTGCCGACCTGTTGATCACTGACGAAAATGGCAAGAAACTTGGTCGGGTGGATGGCAAGATTGTAAATGAAATTCCGGGAGCCAGTTATGAGGTTCCTATGGCCGCATTCGATTCTGACATTGAACCTGTCTATAACGTCCCCACCAGCATTAATCTAACTATGGCCATTGACGGTTCCAGATTGAAAGAAGCTGCACTAACAGACGTGGTCGTTATTGGGCCAGGATACGACCTGGGTGTCGAAGGTATCGGCCTAGATCCGGGACAGGTAGATGAATTAACAGTTCAATCCACGGAAAAAATCATCTCTTATCGCACAGATAGTTCCGAATCACCAACTTTTATTATTGGATTAGAGCGCGAAGGGGCAGATTTTGAGTTTGAACTTCAAGGCGCAGATATCGAAGGCGGCGGCCGCATCAATATATTGATTGATCCAAAAACGGGTGACCTTTTGATAAACGCCGACGAGATCAAGAAAGATGGTAAATTCTATCTTTCCATGACTCGCATTGATGATACATCCGAAGAAAACTTCACCAATGACGAAATTATTCTTAAATCTGGCGCGATTTTGTATATAGACTTCGCAGAATGGAAGGGTAATGGCACCCCGGTCAAAATGGGGATTGATACTAATGGTGATGGCATACTTGAGGAAGAGTATACATCAGCCGACGAGCAATAATTTAATGCCGTAACAATCCAAGTAGCTCACCCCGGGCATTATCAACCCCGGGGCGAGCTTTAATTTTTTAGACTATCTTTTCGGCGTCATTAGCGTCTTTGAAGTTTCAAACTCAGGCAAAGGTTATAGGAAAACCTGACAGCCGCTGCATATTGTTCGTTGTAAATTCTAACTTCAATCACGGGCCTGAACTTATCAAGTTCAAATATAGCCAAAATAACCCGATTCCCACCGCATTCAAAATGAAAAACAGGAATGGCAGAAAGGTCAGAATCAAAGCAGCTCTGGTCTTTTTCTTTTTATAGACTACCCAGGTTGCCACCATGGGAATAAACAGGACAACTGAGCTGAAAAACATGAAGTTCATCCAACCAAGTTCCCCCCCACCGAGTGCATTTAAAAATAAACCAAGAAAAGCCAAACCGCTGATGATCAGCACGGAAATAATTTGTGAAACAATCATCCACGC
>JBAWYZ010000280.1:0-3449 GCA_037143255.1 Leptolinea sp.
ATCCAGGATTCTGGACGGCTATCAATTGCCTGCATCAAGTCTTCCATGATCCGTTCAGCTTCCTGGGTAAAGGCCTCTTCGCCGATATTCTCATCCAGTGGATGAAACGCTCCACTCAGCAGAAGTGTGACGCAGTCCAGAAGAACGGCCTGGTAACGGTCAGGTTTGGTCTTCAAGGCGGCTGTCAGGTTGTGTGGCGCTTCCAGTGTGTCCCAATCCGCGGGGCGGGAAGACTGGTGAACAGCCACGCGGCGTGCCATTTCTTCATCCTGTATGAAGGCTGTTGCAAGGTACAACACCTTTTTGCCAGCCGCTTGAGCTAACTGCTGGGCGAAAGCGCTTTTCCCGCTGCGCGCCCCTCCCAGAACCAGAATGATCTTTTCAGCCATTATTTCCCTGAAGACGCAGCAGACTGTCGGCCACCGCCTGCATGGATGTATTGAAATCATCCTCTGAAAAGACTTCGAGGGTGAGAACTCCCGAAAAACCGCTTTGCAGCAAGATGTGGAAGAAATCATCAATGCGCTTTTGCGACATATGTGCTAAGGACTTATGATCACGCTCTTTGATACCGTGCAGGTGAATGACAATAGTTTGTTCAATCCGTCCGGGGAAGAACTGTACCGGGTCGTGGTCATCCAACCACAGGTGGCCGATATCTATACAACGCGCTGAACCAGCCATGGCGATCACAGGGTCATTGAAACCGATCGGGTAGCTTTCAAGGTTTTCCACAGCCAATAATTTCATGTTGCCAGTCCATTTAGCGGCCTGATGGAGGGAAGCCGCTGCTTGTTGCTGCCAATGTGAGAGCACATCCGGATTAACCGAATGTCGCTCCTCCCGTCCATCCAGATGAACAATATAGGCCAATGGATTCAAGGGGCGGGTGGCTTCAATTACTCGTTGGGCTTTTTGCAATGAAATATGGTTTTCACTGCCGGTGGCGCCCAACCGCAAATCCAGCGGCAAATGCACCGTATAGCTTAACTGATGCTCATTTGCCAGTTCGCTTAATTCGGCGATCTGGGCTGTATCCGGCAAGTTGTTCTGCGCATCTTCCATCTCAAATAATACCAGTTGAATATCCTGAATCTTGCCAGCCAAATAGCGGGCATTTGGCAGAATATCTGCTGGAATTATGTAAGAGGTGGTGCCAATGCGGAAGGGGAGGTTAGCGGGAAGCATAGGTTAACAATACCACCAGTTCGGTTATTTCAATAGTCAAGCCGAATACATCACCGGTTACGCCGCCGATGCGCGATCGGGTGAATCGGAAAATGATCAGCGCTGCCAGTACAGCTAATCCGGTTGCGGCCATCCCGCGCCAACCGCCCAGCAATGCAAACCCGAAGGGCAAAATCGCGCCAACGAGGAAGGAACGGGTGGTTAATCCGTTGGCGAAATCAGCAGCCATACCGTCCAGGCGGGCTAACGGCTGTTTGCCTGCCAACAAAACCAGCCAACGGCTTATCAGCGCTGCAAGTATGAAAATATAAGGCGCTAAAAGAGGCGCCAGAGAGAAAATGGCTGCAAATTTAATTAATAGATATAGAACCAGACCCACTCCCGCAAAACTTCCCAAACGCGAATCGGTCATGATCTCCAGGCGGCGTGCAGGTGATGCGCTGCATAATAGCCCATCGCAACAGTCTGCCAGCCCATCCAAATGCAGGCCACCTGAAAGAAGCGCCCAGAACGCCAGGGTAAGTGGAGCCGCCAGGATAGGCGGGAAGACGCTCGAAAGCAGCCACCATCCTCCGGCCAGGAGTGAGCCAATTATCAGACCCACCAGTGGAAACCAGATGGCCGCCCGGCCCGAATCGCCAGGTTGAGGCGCTTCTGTTGAGCTAAACGGCAGAATGGTTAACTGGGTAAATGCCTGGCGCAGATATTTCATTCCTTATTCGATACTCCTGCATCAGCAAAAGTTGCCATTTCATTTAAAATGCACACAGCGGCTTCGATAAGATTGAACGCCAATACCGCTCCGGTACCTTCCCCAAGTCGCAGGTTGAGGTCTATTAGTGGTTCAATGCCGATTTTCTCTAACATTGCCCGCTGACCGATTTCAACTGAACGGTGCGCGGCTATCAGATAGGGGCGCACATCCGGCGCCAGTTCCACCGCCAGTAGCGCAGCCGCGGTGGAGATGAATCCGTCTACCACCACTGGCACCCGGCGGGAAGCCGCCCCGATGATTAAACCAGCCAAACCACCGATTTCGAATCCGCCTACCTTTGCCAAAACATCCACCGGATCATTCTTATCAGGCTGATTTATGCGGATGGCTTGCGCTATCACCGCCACCTTTGCAGCCAGACCTTTGTCATCAACACCGGTGCCGCGCCCAGTCACCCGAACAGCCGGCTCGCCAGTGAACACTACTGCAATGGCAGAAGACGGTGTCGTGTTACCAATGCCCATATCTCCGGTTGCGATGATATCAAGCCCTCGGTCTATCTCCTGCCACGCAATTTCCATTCCGCTGGTCAAAGCCTGTTCGGCCTGTTGTCGAGTCATTGCAGGACCTTTGGCTATATTTTGTGTACCTCTGGCTATTTTTCGGTCAATAATGCCGGAACAAGGTGGAAAATCAAATGCCACGCCCATATCTACTATACTCACCCGTGCGCCGGCCAACCGCGCCAGCACATTGATAGCCGCCCCTCCACTAACGAAGTTCAGCACCATTTGCGGGGTCACTTCCGGTGGGTAGGCGCTGACGCCTTCCATCGCAACGCCATGGTCGCCTGCCATGATCACCACAGCCTTGCGGGTAACGTCCGGTCTTACGGTTCCTTGAATGGCTGCTATTTGAATTGAAAGCTCTTCCAGGCGGCCTAGACTTCCGGCTGGTTTGGTTAATTGTCCCTGTCGGAAACGGGCCTGTTCTGCGGCAGCGGTATCAAGGGTGGGAATAGTGGGGATTTGGAGCATTGTGAAACACCTTTCAAAGAGAAGTTCATTCAGTAATTATTCAACCTCTTCTTCCTGGTCTGGGAAAATGGGATAAGGTTTTTTGCTTGAGGAAGGTATTCTGACTTCCGGCGATGTAGACCGGTTACAGTTGCGGCACAGTGTAGGAATCTCTGAAAACCTAAGACCACCTGCTTCCCTTGATCCCTTGCATATGGGGGTCTCAAGATTTTGTAAGTTTATTGTATGTAACAGGCTTTGTCAATCAGCAGATGCAAGAATATGTGTTGATCGGCGGCGAAAAATCCGGCGGCATTTCTTTCAAAGGTCTTATCCCCGAGGGTGACGGCATTTTGATGGGATTTCTCTTGTCGGAAATTGTGGCAGACTCCGGCGTTACCCTAGTGGATGGGGTGAGGTCATCGGACACTTTCCCGACCCTGACGGAGACTGCGAAAAACTAGAATGTAAGATTCTCTCATTACCCGCATGATTGCATATCTGCCATTAACCAGGCACTACCTTGGATG
>JBAWYZ010000281.1:0-3423 GCA_037143255.1 Leptolinea sp.
GTCGTTGGCGGCGCATATTGCGTGGCAGTGGGCAGTTGCGGGTATTGGGTCGCCTGCGCAGATTGGCCGTTGGCTTTTCCAGTAATCAGGCTTATACCGGCGGAAGTTACAAACAGGATGGCAATAGCCGTAATCACGCCCTTCTTTTTATTTTTGGAAGGAACAAGAAAGAATATGATAATACCCAAAACGATCAGACTTACCAGACAAGCCAACAGCACCCCGGAAACGATAAGTGGTACACCAAATTTGCTGTCGGCCGACTTATCATTTGCCGAGTTTTCAACAGTTGGCGTACCGTCTACCTTTTCCGGGTTAGACACTGATTCCGCTGGAACTTGAGGAGCTACAACCGGTTTATAAGCGCCAGTCACCGGCTGCAAGGTTGGAATTACAGTGGGTGTTGAGGATAGGCTGGAACTGACCGCAGGTTTTTCAAGCGCTGGCACATTTTTAGATGCGCGCCATTCTTTTTCAAAACCGTTCAAATCAAATCCGTACACTTCCAGCAGGGCATTGTCAACCGTCATCCCTTTGGCCAGGGTGGTCAGTAATAAGTTGATCTTTTCGCGCCCATAAGTCTCTGTCAGATAATTAACCATGTAGTAGGATTGCGAATAAGACAGATCAGCTTTACTCGGGTCTTCAGAAAAACTAGCCGAAAGAATATGAAAGGAAAGCAACTGGTCGGCTTTCACAGCGCTATCGAATTGCGCCACTGTGTTCGTATCCGGGGCGCCTTCACCCATTACCGCCAGGCCTTCTTCCAACCAGGTCGGTGTGGTCCACAGGCAGGAGAAAGTGAAATTACCCACCAGAATATGGGTCAATTCATGCGCCACAGTACGTTTTGTCCATTCCATATCTTCGACAACAGCGCCTAAAATGACAATTTTTTGCTCTGAAAACGCCATCCCTCCAGCCCATCCCGGTTCGTACAGAATGGCATCTGTCATTTCGGTTGAATTGGGGTAAATATACAGGTCAATCGGGTCATTAACGGCCATGCCGGTACTGTCTTTGAGCAGTTTCTCAGCGCCAATTGCGGCGCTCAGCAATGCCGAAGCATCTGCCGTTGGTATTTGATAATAGTGCAGCTTAATATTTTCTTCTTCGACCAGCTTCCAGGGGTTGACCGAGTCTAGCCAGATCACCGTCTGGCGCTCACTTGTGAAAATATCACCGCTCTCTGTTGTCGCCTTCCATTGCCACCAGATTTCCGCCCCCGGTGGCAAAGACCCGCTTTCACGCATATCCCATTCCCACTCGGTTTTCACCTGCTTGCCAGGATTGATTTCGGGGAAGGCATTAGCCTGTACATCCCCGCAAGTAGCCTGCTTGACCCCGTAAATCAATTCCACTTCGGTTATATCGCTATCGGAGTTAATCGAAGCGGAGAAGGTGAGGGTGGTTGGAAAATCCGCCCGAGTAGTATTGTTTGTGAACAATACCGGGTTTGCCTGCAGTACCGGCATGGGGGACAAGAATTGCGTAATTGCGCTGAGAATTAAGAGAATTCGCATGGGATCTCCCTGGTTAGGATTTCAAGGTCAAATATATTTTACGAGAAAGCTCGAATGGATGCCCCTAATTGTACAGGATTTGAGTAACCGCTCACCCCGCCAGCGGTGGATTCTCCATTTCCTTCAGGTACTTTTCTTTATTCGCCAGCCGAGCGGTCTTTCCGCTGCTGGTCTTCAATATCCATTTGGGAGGCGCCAGGTACACATGCCTCAACGCAACAGCCGAGCCTTTCGTTACTATCTGACGGACTCCATTGGCGATGCGATCACGTTCCGCCGGATCATCCGACTCTACCTCGGTGATGATCACCACGTCTTCAGTGCCGCTGTCTTCATTATAAACACCGAAGGCCACCACCCGCCCGGGGTGTACGCCTTGCACTTCCATCGCCAGGTGCTCCAGGTCGGCTGGATAAATATTCTTGCCGCCTACAATAATCAGATCCTTTTTACGTCCGGTGACATACAATTCACCTTCCGCCAGATAACCGTAATCGCCGGTCAGGTACCATGCGCCGATAAAGGACTGTTTGGTCAGGTCATCGCGATGGAAAAACCCGGTCAACATACAGTCAGATTGGATACCTACTTCACCGATTTTTCGGTCTGGTAGCGGGTGACCGTTTTGGTCAAAGATACATACCAGTGTTCCAGGAATCGGCTGTCCACTGGAAAGCATGCGCAACGATTCACTTCCAGCGGATGCCGGACGGGCTTCCCAATCCATCTGCACGCCTTCACGATCAACAGAATCCACCGGCGCCAGCCCGTACATGCCGGATTGGGTCACAGCAAAAGTGTTTTCCGCCATAGCATAACTGGTCATCAACGCTGCCGGATTAAGCCCCTGCGCAGCAAAACGGGCAGAAAATTTCTCGTGTGCGGCTATACGCACAGGCTCAGAGCAATTGGTGATGGCTCGCCATGAACTGAGATCGACTCCCACCAGGTCGCGCTCGCGAATTTTTTCGGCACAAAAGACAAAGGCAAAATTCGGCAGCCAACTGAGTGTACCATTATACTTGCTAACCGATTGTAGCAACCGGTATGGCGCGCGCACCCAGTCAAAGGGAGACATCAATACCAATTTGACGCCGTATAGCAGCGGCATCAAGTAACAAGCGATCAGCCCCATGTCGTGGTACAACGGCAGCCAGGAGACAATGATATCCTCCGGCGTGAGTTTTAGTTCTGCTGTATAGGAGTCTAACTGGTTGAGAACGCTGCGGTGTGATAAAGCAATCCCTTTTTGCAAACCGGTTGTGCCGGAGGAATGCTGCAATAACACAATCTCTTCCGGGTTTCGTTCCATGCCCTGCAGGAGAGTGAAATCTGGGTTAGTTGGCGTATCCTGCCCGGTAAGAATCACCGTGCGAACGGAGTCGCCATTGTGCAGGGCGCTGCGTACTTCTCCTTCAAATTCAGGGAAGGTGACGATAGCCGCGGGTTGCGTGAGGCCTACCAATGATGTCAAGTCCTCCCGGTAGCGTTCGGGAGAGAGTTTCTCGGTGAGGTACGGCAAAATGGAGGGAATCGCTCCATGAAGAATTGCGCCAAAATAGGCATATACCAATTCCAAAGAGTGCTGCATGATGAGTACAATCACCTCACCCGACTGAATGTTTTGCGCCCGGTACAGGTCTGCCCAGCCAGCCGCACCATACAACAGATCGCGATACGTGATGGGCAGGTCCTCTTTTCCAGCGTGTTGAATCACAAGGCAGGTTTGATCCGGTCTAGTTTCGAATTGTGTTTTAAGTATGGATGTGAAATTTCGCATTTGTATTCTTCCTACCACACCTCAAACCTCTCACCTTGGAGAGAGGCAAAGTAAGGTAAAGATTTACTTCCTAGACTCGATCAGCTTCACCAACGCATCCAGGGTATCAAACGTATCCGC
>JBAWYZ010000282.1:0-3421 GCA_037143255.1 Leptolinea sp.
GAAGTAGTTCAAGCGCTGCTATCAGCTTTGGCCGGGTCTCAGCGGGGATCAGGATATCATCAATATGACCACCGGCCGCTGCTGTGTACGGTTTCGAGAATTTCTCTTTATATTCTGAGATCAAGCGGGCACGTTCTTCCTCAGGATTTTGCGCATCTTTTAACTCTTTGCGGTAGAGGATGTTCACAGCCCCTTCAGCACCCATCACGGCGATCTCAGCGCTTGGCCATGCATAGACCAGGTCTGCGCGTAAATATTTACTTCCCATGACAATATGGGCGCCTCCATAGCCTTTACGGGTGATGATGGTTATCTTTGGGACAGTGGCTTCCGAATAGGCGTAGACGATCTTTGCCCCGTGCCGAATAATCCCGCCATGTTCTTGAGCGACACCAGGCATGAAGCCGGGTGAATCCTGGAATGTGATGACTGGTATGTTGAACGCATCGCAGAAACGAACAAAACGGGCAATTTTATCTGACGCATTGATATCGATCGCTCCGCCAAGATTTAAAGGCTGTTGACCGACTATCCCAACCGCCTGCCCGTGAAGGCGGGCAAAACCAACCACTGCATTGCATGCAAAATTGGCGTGGATTTCAAAGAAACTACCGATGTCAACAATATGATTGATAACGGATTTCATATCGTATGGTTCTTGCGAGTTGATGGGAATAATTGAGTTTAGTGCAGGTTCCATGCGCCAGGGATTATCGGTTGGGTCAACACAAGGCGCGGATTCTGTATTGTTTGAAGGAAGATAACTTAAAAGGGTACGGATAATATCCAGAACCTCTTCTTCGTTTTCCCCGATGAGATGGGCAACCCCGCTAGTGGTGGAGTGGGTCATTGCCCCTCCAAGTGTTTCAAAATCAACTTCTTCACCGGTGACAGCCTTAATAACATCAGGCCCGGTGATAAACATATTACTGGTCTTATTTGCCATGATGATGAAATCTGTCAGGGCTGGAGAGTAAACAGCGCCACCCGCGCAAGGTCCCAGAATAACGCTGATCTGAGGGACGACCCCGCTGGCGAGTGTATTGCGGTAGAAAAGTTCACCGAATGCCTCAAGACTGAAAACACCTTCCTGGATGCGAGCGCCGCCGCCATCATTCATTCCAATTATTGGAACACCGGCCTGCATCGCAAGGTCCATGACCTTTGCTATTTTTTTTCCTGCCACTTCACTGAAAGAACCACCGACAACCGTAAAATCCTGTGCATACAGGCAAACCCGGCGACCGTTGATCTTACCAAATCCTGCAATCAGGCCATCACCCGGGATGCGATCTTTATCGAGCCCGTATCCACTATGCCGGTGCAGCATAAACGGTTCGATTTCGTTAAATGTGCCTTCATCCAATAATTTTGCTATGCGTTCTCTGGCAGTAAGTTTGCCTTTGGAATGTTGAGCTTCTATTCTAGCATCACCGCCACCCCTGGATAGCTTTTCGCGATTACTTTTCAATTCATTAATTAGATTTTCATGCTCGGTTAAAACCATAACGATGCCTCCGAAAATTTAGAGATATTAGTATCATATAGATGGTTGCCTTGCATGGCAAGTGATACATTTCAGGAAGGAGGGGTGAATTTGTCACTATTAAATTATTAATAAAAAAGGAGGAACAGCATATTCTGTTCCTCCTGATACAACCTAACGAAAAATTTGCTATCTACAACGCTATTAGACAGTCCTTGGAATTTATTTTACCAGTCCTGCGTCTAACATCCCCAGATATACTTTTTCGGAGGATAAGGGGAGCTTATTAAACCGGACACCAAGCGCATTATATAGCGCATTAGCGATTGCAGGGGCTGTTTGTACCATTACATGTTCACCAACCCCTCTGGCTCCGTATGGACCGTCGTCCAATGCTGTTTCGATAATATCTCCGTGAATTTCGCGTGGCGTATCCATCGATGTGGCAATTTTGTAGTCCACAAGGCTTGGATTAATGAGCTTGCCTTTCGCATCAAAGAACATGGCTTCAAACGCGGAACTTAGCCCGTGGACTGCACCGCCCTCAATCTGGGTCAGGACAAGATCCGGATTGATGGCTTTACCAACATCATATGCGCTGGCGATTTTCAATATTTCGATCTGCCCAGAATCCATATCGACTTCGAGGTCAACCGCCTGTGCTCCAACTGTGTAATGGACAACGGCACGGGCTCCCTGACCGGTTTCCGGATCCAGACCCGTCACATATGTAGGCATAAATTTACCTGTACCAAGTATTGGGCCGCCCTGCCAGCCTTCAAAATTTTCATTGGGAAGGCCGTATACGACCATTTTTTTCAAGGACTGCTCTCGCTCGGATTTGTAGGAAACGACGGTTCCGTGTTTAATGTCAAGATCTTTGACGTCTTCATTCCAGTATTGCGCCACGACATCCAGGATTTTCCCGCGAACGTCTTGCGCCGCGGCTTTTACAGCATTTCCCATTGACCATGTGAGCCGGCTTGCGACAGTCTGCCATTCGTACGGGCTGTACTTGGTATCAACTGGATTACCCGTGACGCGGACGGATTCGTATGGCACACCCAATGTATCTGCCGCAATTTGAGCCGCGATGGTAAATGTACCCTGTCCGATTTCCTGACCACCCACGAATACATTCACCGTTGCGTCTTCGTTGAAACGGATAATTGCCGAACTCCCAGGGTTTGGGGGCATGGCGGGCGCTTTCCACATGATGGCGATGCCTTTACCTCGTCTGCGGTTGGGGGCGGTTGGGGGTTCTTTCTTTCCCCAATTAATCGCTTTAGCCGCCCTATCAATACATTCTATAAGGTTGATACCTGGCATGCTCATGCCGGTCAGGATATTATCCCCTGTACGTACGCAATTTCTGCGCCTGAATTCGGCTGGATCCATCCCAGTTTTCTCGGCTAAACGATCCATGACCTGTTCGAGACCCCAGTGTATCTCTGGCATTCCAAAGCCGCGCATGGCTGAGCCGATTGGGGTATTCGTATAGACTCAGATTGAATCACCTTTTACATTGGCCACATCATAAGGACCGGTGCAAGAGTAACCGGCTGCACGCGTGATATTCACGCCATATTCATTGGATGATCCACCGCCAAAATAATATTCAACCTGCATGGCGAGCAAATTGCCATTTTTATCACAACCGATTTTATAACGCCCGTAAAGACTTTGGCGTACATTGGTACCGAAGAATTCCTCTTCACGGGTCATACGGAGTTTCACCGCGTGCCCTTTGACTGCTCTGGCCATTACCACTGCATTTGCTTCGATAGAGACTCCAGCTTTACCACCAAAACCGCCGCCAACATATGGCGCAATCACGCGTAAATTTCCATGGGGAATATCTAACCCCTGCGCGATCAAATCACGTTGAGCAAATGGAGACTGGGAAGCGCTTCCCAGTCTCCATTTGCTCAACGT